>JBKEAO010000019.1:0-27194 GCA_047972335.1 Anaerocolumna sp.
CGTATTCGGAAACATATCCACAGGAATCATTTTCTTAACCCTATACCCTTTCTTCACCAAAAACTCCAAATCCCCGGACAAAGTCACAGGATTACATGAAATATAAACAACTTTTTCTGGGGCAAGGCTACATAAGGATGTTAAAAACTTCTCATCACTTCCTGCTCTTGGTGGATCCATGAACACAACTTCAGCTTTTTGGTTTTGCTCTGCCATCTGGCTCATAAATTCACCGGCATCTTTGTTATAAAAATCAATATTTGTAATTTGATTTCTCTTTGCATTGCTATTGGCATCTTTAACTGCATCTGTATTTAACTCAACTCCTATTACTTTTTTTGCCAAATCGCTTGCAATAATACCTATAGTACCAATACCACAATATGCATCTATAATGGTTTCTTTGCCTGTTAGTCCAGCAAGGTCTATCGCCTTCTTATATAGCACTTCTGTTTGCACTGGATTAACTTGATAGAAGGATTTTGGTGAAATATGAAATACCTTTTCACATAAGGTATCTTCAATATATCCTTTACCGTAAATAACTTGCTCTTTGTCACCAAGCACCATACTTGTATTTTTATTATTAACATTAATAATAACCGTAGTTATTTCGGGATGAAGCTTACGTAAAGCTTTCACAAAATTATTTTTAGAAGGTAGAATAGGCGAAGCAAGCACCAGTACTACCATGATTTGTCCACTCTTATGTCCTGTACGAATTAGAACATGGCGAAGCAAACCATATTCTGTATCCTCGTCGTATGTTTTTATCTTAAAGGATTTTAATAATCCACGTATGGATACAATAATTTCATCGGCTTTTTCATTCTCAATTAAGCAACTGTCTACAGGAACTACTCTATGACTGCCTGCTTCATATACACCAGATATAGCATTTCCTCTTCTGTCATGATCGAATACTGCATGTACTTTATTGCGATAATGATTGGGGTTTTCCATTCCTATGATTGTTTCAACCTTACCAAACTGACCTAATAACTCCTGAACCTTTTTCTGCTTTTCATTTAATTGTTTTTCATACTCTAAATGAAGCAGTTGACATCCACCACACTTATACATAACTGGACATTTTAAATTTTTACTCCCTAATTTATATACAGATTTATACTCTGATTTATTTCCTTTTTTATAGTTACCATCTCCAGACTTTTCTCTTTGTTGATTACTTTCTTCACGTAATCCTTTTCCTTTTATTCCTTTATCATCTGTTCTTCGTTCTGTAAATCCTTTTCCTTTTAATCCTTCACTTTTTAAAACTGAATTTTTTAATCCTCTGTCCTTATCAAGTTTCCCAGTTTTATCTTTCCAATCAGGTCCACTTCCTCTTTTATATTTCACACTGTAATCTTTCTCAGTATTTTTCTCACCTTTACCTTGTGATAATCTTTTTTTATCCACATTTCCAATCCTTTTATTAGAATTATTTCCACCTGTTTTATTAGTGTTATTTCCACTGCTTTTATTATTTTTTTCCACTTTATACTCCTTCTTCATTGAATTCTGGAATAAAACTCTCCGTTGCTGTCTCGCCTTCTTGTATAAATCCATTTTCTATTCCAATCTCTATAGCATACTCTACAACTTCGTCATATTCTTTTTCTGTTAATTTCCTATTGATCTCTGGGTATCTAACCACATTTTCCAGTGGTGTAAACTGATTCATAATACTAACATATATAGAATCTTTATAGGTTTCATAGAGATATTTAAGTATTTGCATAGAATCATATCCTTGTCCAGGTAGAATAAGATGTCTTACCATCATACCCTTTAACATAATACCATTCTCTGAAAATACTGGTGTTCCTACTTGTCTAAACATTTCTCTTATACTTTCTTTTGCACGTGTAGGATAGTCCATTGCATTACTGTATTTTTTTGCTATAGTACTGTCCATATATTTAAAATCCGGAAGATATATATCAACCAAGCCTTCTAATAATCGTAAGGCTTCTGGTTTCTCAAAGCCACTGCTATTATACACTATAGGTATTGTCAGCCCAAGTGTTCTAGCCCTTAACAGTGCTTCTTTTATCTGTGGTATAAAATGACTTGGTGTAACTAGATTAATATTGTTTGCAGATTTTTGCTGTAATTCCATAAATATTTCTGCTAAACGAGCTACGGTTATCGTTTTACCAGTAATTCCACTAGCTATATTGTGATTCTGGCAATATACACATCCTAGTGCACAACCTGAAAAAAACACTGTTCCAGATCCTGTCTCACCTGAAATGCATGGTTCCTCCCACATATGAAGTGCCGCTCTTGCTACTACTAGTTCTACTGTCATACCACATCTTCCTTTATTTCCTTCCAAACGGTTCGTATGACATTCTCTAGGACAAAGGGTACAATCTTTTAATAAGTCTTCCCACATATTTTTCCCACATATCTTCCTTTTATATCAATTCAATTCTAGACATAAACCTTATTATATCAATTTTTTTGAATATTTGCTATATTCATTTTTGTAATTATAAAAGAAATGTCATAATAGATGGTTTACTATTTAGTCATACTTGTTAACATAATGGTTTTTGACAACCTAATCTTAGTAATAAAAAAGTCTTACACATACAATAAACACCTCATAATAGGGCTTTGTACCATGTGTAAGACTCTGTTGAAATCCATTAACTTTGGTCAATTCTGTGATGAGTGACATTAACCTTGGTCAATTCTATAATGAATGGCTATAACTTGGCTCAATGTTTTGATCAATACTTTGGTCAATGCTTTAGTCAATGCTTTGCTCAATACTTTGCTCAATGCTTTGCTCAATGTTTTGCTCAATGCTTTGGTCAATTCTTTGGTCAATGCTTTAATGAACGGATTGAGTCGCATCTACCCAATTAACATCAGTTGGTGGCAACTCCTCCCCCTTTGTTAAGTATATTCTATCGATTCTAAGCTCTGACTTTCTTGCCAATATGGATAATACATGTTCGCCTTCTGACATAGAAATGTCCGTCATATGGCACCAATAATACACCTGTGAAGTATTATAAGTATGAAGTTTTCCATTACCAAATTGTTCGGATATGGGTCTGATCACACCATCCACTCCAAAATAACAAGAGTCTGACTTACTATTATAATGTCTTAATAAAAGCCACAGATGATATTCGCCTCCTTGGGATAATTTAAGTTTATAATGCATACCTGGGGCATCCTCAGCCTTCTCCCAGAATAAGTTTGCCTTTTCCACCTGCATTACTAACCCTGTGCCATTACAAGTTTCACCTAATAAATGGCTCCAGGTTATCTTTTCATCATCTTTACTAAAGGTAATATATGCATTCTCTGAATTTACCAAAGCATATTCGGCTTCTATAGCAATAACTCCTGCTGTTTCTACAAACATACCAGTTGCATATTCTTTTATAATATCTTTTTCCCCTCCTGTAAGTTGATTGACACCATATTTCCCTTTGCCCTTCGTAGTTTGAGGAACACTTATACATTTGTTAAACACCTGTTCACTGGAAAAGAATTCTTTGGGAGCATACAAAACATCCAAGGGTTTTACTTCCTCTGACTTAGTATGATAAAATTCTAAGCTTAACTGTTCTAGTTCCTCTAAATGAATAACTGGTATATCCACATCTTTAGCTAGTACGTCCCAACCGCCCTCTACTATGCCATCCCTTAATAGCATACTATATGCAGGACCTAGATTGGTATCTTTCCTATTATTTGTATAAATTACCAGTTTAGATAGTGTTACGTAATCATCTATCATAAATATCTTTATTATATGGGTACCTTGTGATAAATGTGGAAGTGCTACGATTAACTTTTCTCCATTGTTAAATATACAATCTTGCCAGTCACCTGTCCATTCGTCTTTGGTTTCTGTTTCTATTACCCAAGGTTCTTCCTCGTCTATGGCAATACCCAGTCTAATCTTTCCTACTGAATCCAAGGTTAGAAATCTGTGTAGTTCTAATACATGTCCGCCTTCTCTTTCCAAATAAAATTTGTACTCTAGATAGGGATTTTGAAAGTTCTCTTCACTTGTAAAAGTATCTTGCTTCATGTGATTTTGTGCAATGTTATTAAGATTAATGAGATTTTTAGCATTTCTATCTGGAGCATTGCTAAAAGCCATTATAGCAGAGCCTTCGTACCTGCCCATACCAGGCACTTTTATCCATCCTTTTTGTATTGATAATCCAAAAGTGTCCTTCTGAGATACATTTACTTGATAACCTTCTGCAGGTATAGATATATAACCATCTGCCTCTACATAGCCAGTAAATTCCTCAGGTACAGCATTGCACCCTTCTATCTGAATCTTTATTGGATAGGTTACATTATTTCTTAAGTCAGCAATTACAATTACTCCCGTATTTCCAGCATGTTTCATAGGGTCTTTTACGGAAACTAGTATCCTTTTTTCTGTTTCCACCACACCTTCAGTTTCTGAAATGATAAGCCAATCTTTTGCTTCCCCCAAATGAATGGCAAAAGGTATGTTCCCCTCCCCTTGGTTTCCTAGTTCAATCCATTTACTTCTCTGTCCATAAACAGAAAAGTTAAGCCTATTTTCTTCATTCCATAGTTCCAGCCGCAAACTACTTCCTTCAATTTTAAGTGCAGGCTTCTTAGCTGGATGCATTGCTGTTGCCGGAGGTGGAAAGCTTTCAGGTGTAAGAATTTTCTCCCATTGCCATCACTCATTTTCTGGTCATAGTAATGTAACATACATCTCTTTATATCCGTCATTTTCTGTGATAAGAACACATAATAGTCCGCTGCCTGCATATTGCCACGTTTATAGGAAAGAATACTTCTGTCTCCATAATAATATTCAAGATTGGTATAATAAGAGGCATGGATTTTCATTAAGAATAACTGAAAGAAACCAGCTCTCTCCTCTACAGGTAAACTCATTAATATCTTATTTCCACGTCTATATATATCCTCTAATTTTAACAATCTTCTCCCTGCTTCATCTCCATAAGCAGTTTGTGAAAAGACCTTGGTATTCATATGTTCAATTTTTCTTACATTGGTTACCTGGGCAAATGTAGTATAAATCTCTGCTGCTTCTTCTCCGTGATTACCAGAGAAGTTTGCATTGATCCAATCCATTGTAAATATCTTAGCATCCTTTAAAAATTCTTTCTCTTTTCCTGCATCCCAGCCATATCTTATAAAGAATTCCATGTCCTGTTCAACTGGTTTTAAACCTCCTACATTAAGCACCCAAATGTTTTGGATACCAGAGGCATAAGATTTCTTTAGTTCATTTCCTGTCTGTGCTAGTGGAATAGAGTTAATAAATAAATAACTCATGGCAGTTCCTGGTGCTGCCCAATAGGAGCTATGAAAATATAACCCATGTCCTCCCTTTCTCTTTCTTTCTATTTCATTTGGGTACCTGCGCATATGACCAAAATTATCATTGGCCCAAATCAATGTAATATCTTCTGGAACGTCTAAACCTTTATTATACAACTCCAGTACTTCTTTATATGGAACAAATGTCTGAAGAGATTTTCCACCTTTTTCCTCTCCAAGGACTTCTTTCAATATTTCTCTCTGTGCCTGTATGACTTCTCCTAAAAGAGAAACTTTTCCTTCTTTTTTCTCTTCCTCACTAAGGTCTTTATTCTCATCAATGGATTTGGTATGAAATCCCGAATCATGAATACCTCGCATACCCATTGTGAAACATACTTCATAATTCTTGTTCTGTACTACACTTTCTCTCCAGTATTCTTTTAATATTTCTCTATTCGGTCCTTGAATGGAATAATCATAGACTGCGTCTTTATACCCTTTGCTTTCAATGAAAGGCTTCCATTCATTTTGATTACTTCTAAGTAACATGTCACAGTGAGAAGTACCTATTACTACCCCCATTCGCTCTGCAAGTGCACCATTTTTAGGATTTTCATTAAAATAATTGACATGCATGGCAGGCCATATATAATTTGCTTTTAATCTAAGTAATAACTCGAATAGCAAGGCATAGGTAGTTGGTCCAATGGTCCCGTCTGGTGTATGAAGTTTCGCCCAATCATTTAATTCTTCTTCATCGTTAATAAAAATCCCTCTATATTTTACTGATGGATAGTCTACATTGAGAAAATCCTTTGGTAAAATAAAAGCTTCCTTTGACTTAACTGGCACATCCGCCCAGTAATACCATGGACTTACACCCATCTTTTCACACAAGTCATAGATACCATAGATTGTGCCTCGTCTGTTAGTACCAATAATATAAAATACATCCTCTACTCTTTCTTGTAGAAAACCCTCCCAGACTAATTCATCTTGATCATCCTTTAGTTTCTCCAAGGATAACTTCTTAAGATACATATTCCTAGTAAAATCATCTCTAGATTTATCATGAATTTTATTGGCTATTTCATCTGCAAATTCATTCGATAATTCATTCTTTAATTGTTTTTTTAATTCATTTTTTAATTTTTTTGTAGCTCCAAGGGTTCCAATTACCATCTGGCAATTATCTATATCCTTGGATAATTTAAGTTTACACCCACATACCTTCTCAACATCTCTAATTAAATTATCTACCGCTATGTGAACACTACTATCTTCCTCTTCTGAGACAAATATATTTATCTCTTGACCCTGGCTAAATAATACCGTCCCTATATTTTTTTGCTCCTCTTTCATAAAATTCACTGAACTACCCCTTTCTTTCTGCTCTTCTCTATTCTTTTTTACACTTTTCTGTTCTATCCTATTCTTCCCTGTTCTAACCTACTCTTCCCTGTTCTAGCCTACTCTCCCCTGTTCTAGCCTACTCTTCCCTATTCTAGCCTGATCTTCTTTGTTCTATCCTACTCTTCCCTGTTCTAGCCTGATCTTCTTTGTTCTAGCCTACTCTTCCCTGTTCTAACCTACTCTTCTTTGTTCTATTCTACTCTTCCCTGTTCTTTTTTTAATCTTTGTTCCTTAGTTTCATAATACTCTAATTATAAGCAATAATCTTTTATTATATTGTTATTTATCGCTATTTATTATATAATATTGCTGATTTCATAGAAACATTGATGACAATTGTTTTTGAGATTGTTGTTCAGATAATTTTTGAGATTGGTTTTAAGATTGTTTTGAGATACTTTTTGAGATTGGTTTGAGATTGGTTTGAGTTGTTTTTTGAGTTGTTTTTTGGAATTGTTTATAAGATAATTATTTGATCTATTTATGGAGAATATATGAATACAGATTTATTTAACACCCATCCTTGGTTTTATATTGAATATATCAAACATACCTCTGATCAGGATATGCCGAATTATCATCATCACAATGGCTATGAACTTTATTTTTTGGAAGAGGGATATCAGAATATATTAATTAACGACACAATTCTAGATGTTGCTCCTTATGACGTAGTTTTACATAAACCAAATATCATGCATAGAAGTTTAAAAAGACAAGGATGCGCTAGAACTTGTATCTATTTTTCAGAGCGCTTTCTAAGATTTTATTATACTGATAAGGCCATTGACACCTTACTTGCATGTTTTCATAAGGAACTTATTTCCCTTAATAAAGAAATATTTCCCAAGATAAAAAAATTAATGCTATTATTAGAACGGGATAATGTTACAGCAGCTGAAAATCGCATTTTTATTTATCTGGCTGACATTTTAAACATTTTAAACGATTATAAGGATAAGTCCAGATCAGAACCTATACCCTCTGCATTTACAAATCTTATGCCAATATTAACTTATATCAATCAGAATTATGGAAGCATTAACACCATTGATGAAATTTCTAGTCACTTTTTTATGTCCAAGTTTCATTTATGCCATATTTTTAAAGACGCTATAGGACTAACCATTATTCAATACCTAACCAAAATCAGAATTCAAAATGCATGCACGATGTTATTAAATACAAACCTATCTATATCAGATATTGGTGCCCTGTGTGGTTTTAATTCCACTATGTATTTTTGTAAAGTTTTTAAGCAATCTATATCCCTAACTCCTGGTGATTTTAGAAAGCAGATAATCTGATTATAATTAACTCAAACTTTGCAGTCAAAAATCCATATATACTTGATAAATCCAGTCAAAATTTTCTATATACTTAATAAATTCAGTCATAAACAATATTTATTATCGTGATCCAGATTTTTTATAGTTGTGACTATAAACCATTAGTAACTTCCAAATTTGGAATCGGAACAACAATAAAAAAGTATGGGTCGCGATAATATCGATAATTTAATTACTAAATTTATCAAGTAGTAGATCTACCTTATCTTCAATTCAAGTATTAGATTTTACCTTATCTTCCAGCACTTTCTTTACCTTACTTACATTCCCGTCCTGTTCCTCAATAATTCTACTTACTTCATCATATCCAAGTACTTTTATATATGCGGTCGCAAATGCCAAAGAATGATTCAGTAGGGATAAACATCTTTCTCTATCAGGTTCAACAAGTTCTACACACTTTGTCCGAAATAAATGAACTGCATTTAGTAAAATAGTTAAGCTTTCTAATAAAGAATCTGCAATAAGTGGCATAAATGCATTTAACTCAAACTCTCCATGAAATGCTGCTGTAGTAATTGCATTATCATTGGCAATGACTTTCATTGCAGTCTGCATTACCATCTCAGGTATAACAGGATTTACTTTTCCTGGCATAATGGTACTTCCCATCTGCATGGGTGCTAATTTGATTTCACCAATACCTCCATAAGGCCCTGCATTCATCAACCTAAAATCTCCAGCGATCTTCATGAGATTAACAGCCAAAGCCTTTAATAGACCCGAAACTTCAACAAATACATCATTATTTTGTGTTATATCCATCGGATATTCTGCGATTGCAAGCCCCATATCTGTTATTTCTCTTAGTTCATCTATAATGCCAAAACGGTACTTTCTATCTGCGTGCAAGGAGGAACCTACTGCAGTACCACCTAGATTCACTTGGCGTAATCTTTCTTCAACTTTATAGATTCGCCATCTATCTCTTGCAATGGCTTGCGCATAGGAACCAAATTCCATCCCTAAAGTAATAGGAATGGCGTCCATAAGTTCTGTACGTCCAAGCTTTTTCACATCTTCAAATTCATTTTCTTTTTCTTGTAAGGCCCGTTGTAACTTAGCACAAGCCTCGCTTAAATCTCTTAACAAATCTATAGCTGCTATTCGTAGGGCTGTAGGATATACATCATTGGTGGATTGTCCTCTATTTACATCATCTAGTGGATGAATATATGCATATTCACCTGGTTTCTTACCTAAAAGTACCAAACTTAGATTGGCAATTACCTCATTGACATTCATATTGGTGGATGTTCCAGCGCCCCCTTGCAAAGCATCAACAATAAATTGATCGTCAGCCTTGCCTTCTAATATTATATTACAGGCTTTTTCTATAACAGCGTACTTTTCAATATCCACATTTAATTTCAAATAGGTTTTGGCCGCAGCCTTCTTCACCTTAACTATAGAATAAATCAAAGATAAATTGGTTTTTTTATAAGCTAGACTAAAATTTTCTCTGGCTCTAGCACTTTGAATTCCATATAGTGCCTCTTCATCAAGGATTACTTCCCCTAGCTTGTCTTTCTCAATCCGCATAAACCTACTCCTCTAATTCTGCTAAAATATGTGGAAACACCTTAAGACTTCTCTTAAGTATTCCCTGCATATAGGCAATTAAGATACCATAATTGGTAATAGGAATCTGTTGATCTTTTGCACAACTCATACGAAATTTCACTTCTCGCTCGGTTAGCATACATCCACCGCAGTGAACAATTAATTTATATTTAGTAAGATCCTCAAAAAAGTGACCACCAGAAGTAAATTCAAAGTTAATCTGCTTTCCAGTATAATTTTTTATCCATCTTGGCAGTTTTACCTGTCCAATATCATCACATTGTCTATGATGGGTACAGCCCTCAGAGATCAGAATTATGTCCCCGTCCTCAACTTTTTCAAGGGCAGCTGCCCCTTTTACCGCTTCTTCTAATAAACCTTTGTATCTGGCAAATAATATAGAAAAGGAAGTCAGTAATATATCACTTGGTGTATCAGCGGATACTTTTGCAAAAACCTGACTGTCTGTAATAACTAATTTCGGTTTCTTCCCCAAATTCTCTAGAGTTTCTTTTAGTTCATGCTCTTTTACAACTATTGCTGTTGCATCTGCTTCTAAAATATCCCGTATTGTCTGTTGTTGCGGTAAAATTAATCTTCCCTTAGGAGCCGCCTTATCAATTGGTGTTACCAATACAACAAAGTCAGAAGGAGATACCAAATCTCCAACAATTCGAAATTTATTATTTTCTTTTGGAACTTTTGCAGCAATCTTTTCCTTAAGCTCTTCAATATTCGTCTTTTCACTGGCACTAACATAGATTTCATTTTCCATGGGATTCATAACTTCCGTTAGCAAATCTAACTTATTATAAACTATAATATACTCTATATTTTTATGTTCAAATAATGCTATCAATTCTTTCTCTGTCCCAGTACATCCTATGGTTCCATCAATCACAAGGATTGCTATGTCTGTTTTATTTAATACCTGTTTCGTCTTTTTTACTCGAAGTTCCCCTAGTGTACCCTCATCATCAATTCCAGGTGTATCTATAATCATAACTGGACCTAATGGTAGAAGCTCCATGGCTTTATATACTGGGTCTGTTGTGGTTCCTTTTACATCAGAAACTACCGCTAGCTCTTGACCAGTAACTGCATTCACAACACTTGACTTTCCAGCATTTCTCTTACCAAAGAATCCAATGTGTATACGATCTGCTGATGGTGTATCGTTTAATCCCATTACCTTCGCCTCAACTTTCTAAGTTATGCTGCAAATTTGTGAAATCTTTGTCACGATTCTAATTATAACATAAAGAAAATAAAGTTTAAAGCTTTGTAAGCTCTCCAGTTTCCGAATCAATTACAAGCCCATACACCATCACATTACTTGGAACCAAAGGATGTTTCTTAATGCTTTCAATTGATTTATTAATGGAAACTTCAAGATCTGCAAACCCACCAAGCCAAGACTTAAAATCCACACCACAATATTTCATCATATCAATGCTTTCTTGCCCGATTCCTTTCTCTTTCATTTTGTCAATGAGAGAATCACTGTCGGTATATCTGGCCCCACAATCTGTATGTCCTATTACCAATATTTCTTCCACCCCTAACTCATATATACAGATAAGAAGACTTCTCATCACACTACCAAAGGGATGTGAAATAACTCCTCCTGCATTTTTAATGATCTTAGCATCTCCATTCTTAAGTCCTAGTGCCGCTGGTAATAATTCTATTAATCTAGTGTCCATACATGATACAATGGCTATCTTCTTCGTTGGATATTTACTGGTTATATATTTATCGTATTCTTTTTTTTCTACAAAGGTCTTGTTAAATTTTAATATCTCATCTATCATAAGCACTCCTTTCTTTCATTCTATTCAAATTTTACTTCATCTTTTTTTCCATAGCTTTTTTGTTATATCTTTATTAACTTCATCTTTCATATTACATCTTTCATATTGCATCTTTCCTACTATATCTTCTTTACTACCTTTTTTGCTTGAGTCAAGAACTTATACCCTATTTTTAGTCTTTTCTGCCATAATAAATTGCACAAAATTATTTTATCCTCATTATCTTTCTAGCAATAGCCACTGCAGGTTTATAAAATATACCCTCCAATTCTTTTGTAACATTCTTTAATTCTTTACGAATTTCTATACCTTGAGGACAATGGGACTCACATTTTCCGCATCCACTACACCTAGAAGCATTGGCTGGTTTTTTTGATAAAGCCCCTAAGGTTTGCATATACTTTAGTTTGTTCCCTTTTAAGGATAAAAGATATTTATCATTATAACAAGAAAAACACCCTGGAATATCTACTCCTGCCGGACATGGCATGCAATAGCCGCAGGCAGTACAGGCAATCTTTGTGCGATCTTTCATAATTGCCTTTACTTGATCAAACATTGCTAGCTCTTCTTTTCCAAATGAATTTGGCATTACTTCACTGGCAATTCTAATATTATCAGCGGTTTGTTCTTCTGTACTCATGCCAGACAGTAGCACTGTAACTTGGGGATGATTCCAAACCCATCTTAATGCCCATTCTGCCGGAGACCTTTTTAATGGATAAGCTCCAAAAGTTTTTAGTACATCACTAGGCAAATTATTTACCAGTTTTCCACCTCGTAGGGGTTCCATAATAATAACTGGTATACCTTTGCTACCTGCAAGTTCAAGGCCTGATTTTGTAGCCTGGTTATTTTCATCTAAATAATTATATTGTATCTGACAAAAATCCCACGGGTAGGCATTTAATATATCAACAAAGTCCTGTCTACTGCCATGAAAGGAAAATCCAAAATTTTTAATAACTCCTTCTTTTTTCAACCCTTCAAGCCATTCTACCACTCCCATTGTAACCATTCGGTCAAACATTGCTTTATCCGTCAGCATATGTAGTAGATAATAATCTATATAATCTGTTTGCAGTCTTTCTAACTGGGTTGCAAATATTTTTTTAGCACCTTCTAATTTATTGACCATAAAGGGTGGGAGTTTTGTAGCTATTTTAACTTTTTCTCTATATCCGTCCTTTAATGCCTCTCCAAGAAAAGACTCGCTTTTCCCTCCATGATAAAAGTATGCAGTATCAAAGTAATTCACACCCTTTTCAATTGCATCTCTTACCATTGCTTTGGAACGAGGTTCATCAATACTTCCACCCTTAGTGGGAAATCTCATACAGCCAAATCCAAGGATTGATAGTTCTTCTCCATTTTTAGTATTTAATCTGGTTTTCATAGTTTTGCTCCTGTTTCATTTATATTTGTATATCCATTTTTTTATATATTAGGGAATAGCAGGGTACTTCATCATTTCTGTTTTATATATCATATAATGCAAATACTAACGTAAAATTAACATAACTTTTTAGAAAGGTGTGGTATGATATGAAACAAAAAAAATACAAATATTTTATTAATATACTGATCCTTCTTCCACTAATATGTTCCATGTTTCTTTCCTGTAGTCGCAAAGAAGATAAAATATATTCTAAAACGGTGAAAGATAATATAGGTGATATAACAGTTACCATCACATTAACTGATAATAAGCAAGGGATTGGTACTCTACTTGTAAATGTTTCAAAGGAAGGTAGTACCGATGAAAGAAAAGCTGCAGCTAGAAGAATCGCCAAAACCATTGTAGCCAAACAAAGCCTTACGATTACTCCCCTCACAGGGGCCGAAGAAACCTGTAAAGCGGTATTAGAAGCCACCAATGAAGCACTCCTAGAAGCAGGGGTTGATACGCAATCTTTTAAAGATTAATCTTTTCTTACAAAGCTAGCTTTATTCTAAAATAATAATAACTTTTACAATAATTCAAGTCAAGTTTAAATACTTTAATTTTTCGACTAAACTATCAATAAAAATACAGAGAAGTACTGTATTTATACAATGTTTTGCATAATAAAATAATGCTTTACTTTATAACTTTATCGTGTTACTATTACCTTGAGAGAATACTTAATCAGGAGATGGAAATATGAGCAAAAACATAAGGAATTATGCCGTGGACCATTTATTTGAAGCGATATTAAGTTTAAAGGATGCAGAAGAATGTTACACTTTCTTTGAAGATATTTGCACAGTAAATGAATTATTATCTTTATCACAACGTTTTGAAGTTGCACGTATGCTACGTAATCATAAAACATATTTAGAGATAGCAGAAAAAACAGGAGCTTCCACTGCTACGATTAGCAGAGTAAATCGCTCTCTAAATTACGGTAAAGATGGATATGACATGGTGTTTTCTAGAATTGCCGATTCTTTGGGCGAAGATATTACAGAAGAATAAGAAAAATATAATCGGTGCTTGGTCGTTATTGGACAAGCACCGATTTTAGCTATAAAAATAAAGATCTGACCAAATCATCTCTTAATGACTTTTGTCAGATCCTTTATTCTTATCAGGTGCTTTGTTTATATTCTTATCTAATTTATCCACAAGAGATTCATCAATTAATTTCTCAATCATCTGTTTTTTTACATACACATCGAAACTCAACATGCAGATAAAGGAAAAAGTATTCAGAAATTCCCTATCTTCTTCAGATTCAATATCCTGAAATGTTTCTCTTGAAATATTAAACTTCTTAATTACGTCTTTTAATAAATTATCCATCTGGTCTTTTTCATGAGCAAATACTTCTTTATAAATTGTTTCAAGGCCTATGGGTGAATTACCACCATAATACTTCTCTGTCAAAGGATTAAAAATTTGCTGAATATCACTAATGGACAAAATATTCTTGAAATAATAAATAAATATTAATAATAAAATATGCTCCTTGGAATATTTCTTTTTGTTAGGAGACGGTAAGAGATTATTCTTCGTATAATTATTTATCATAGTCTTAGTAAGAAGTTTATCTTCACTAAAACGCTTAGAAGACTTCAAATGACTATCAATAAAAGTAGTCACTTGATCCATATATAAATCAATGTTTGGTATCTCATCAGGATCTATATAGTCAAGCTTTCTTATACTCTTAATTAAACTCCGCAAATCTTTGTCGTTGCCAATACCCACAGTTATCACCTCTTTTATACATTATATAGTATTTAATACTATATGTAAATACTATTTTGCTCAAACTTCATAGCATAAAAAATAGCCAAATCCTTATCAAATTAAGTTCATTTTACCCAATCATAACAAATCGTAACTATTTTACCCCTAAAATGATATGGGTTATATAAAATAAAACTTAGTTTGCGATGTTATGATGAACCATTTCTAAATATCATCATATACTAATTACGGAGGTGATTTTCATGTGTCCAGAGGAATTAGCTGCTTTCATTACATCCCTAGCTATAACCATAGCAAAAGACAGAGATTCAAAAGATTTAGAGTGTATAGCCGTAGTATTCTCTCAACTAGCAAGTGTTCTAGCCACAATCACCGTACAAAGAGGAATTCTAACTCCTGATACAGATACAGATTCAGATTCACAACCAGACATCAATATTATTATATAGGTTGTACGCTTATTCCTTTTATGTTATAATCTAAACATATGTTTGTCAATAATCCCTTATATTTCTATAAGATTATTGTCTATGAATATCCTCCACTCCTATGAGGGAAAATACATAAGCAAGGAGTAACTTATGAGCATTTACGATACACTGAATAAGGAACAGCGGGATGCTGTGGAACACAATAAGGGACCTTTATTGTTATTAGCTGGTGCAGGTTCAGGAAAAACTAGAGTTTTAACCCATCGAATTGCCTATTTGATGGAAGAACACAATGTTAATCCTTGGAATATTCTTGCTCTGACTTTTACCAACAAAGCAGCAAAAGAAATGCGTGAACGTGTAGATAAAATAGTTGGATTTGGTTCTGAAAATATATGGGTTAGCACCTTTCATTCCACCTGTGTAAAAATTCTAAGAAGATGGATCGAACAAATTGGCTATGACAGAAGCTTTACCATATATGATACTGATGATCAAAAAACCCTTATGCGTGAGGTCTGTAAATATCTGCAAATTGATACCAAAACCTATAAAGAGAGAAGTCTTTTATCCGTAATATCCTCTGCTAAAGATGAACTGGTTACACCAGATGAATATGCGCTCAAAGCCATTGGTGATTTTAATAAACAAAAATATGCAGCAGTTTATAAAGAATATCAAAAAAGACTACATGCAAACAATGCCCTTGATTTTGATGATTTGATTTTTAAAACCATCGAATTATTTCAATCAAGTAATGAGGCTTTAACTTATTATCAGAAACGTTTTAAATACATTATGGTAGATGAATATCAAGATACCAACACCGCCCAGTTTAAATTGATTAGCTTACTTGCAGATGGCATCAGTGATGAAGGAGTAAGAGAACACAACTTATGTGTGGTAGGAGATGATGATCAATCCATTTATAAATTCAGAGGTGCAAATATATATAACATCCTTAATTTTGAAAAGGAGTATAATAACACAAAAGTTATTAAACTAGAGCAAAATTATCGTTCTACCAAAAGAATATTAGAAGCAGCCAATGAAGTCATTCACAATAATTTAGGTAGAAAAGATAAAGCTTTATGGACAGATAATCCTGAGGGAGATCCCATTTCCTTTACACAATTTGACCATGATTATGAGGAAGCTGAAAACATTGTAGGTGAAATTGCAAGGGTTGTCTCTTCTAATGAAGCCACTTACCAAGACTTTGCTATACTATATAGAACCAACGCCCAATCCCGTATATTTGAAGAGAAATTAATCGTAAGAAATATTCCCTATAAGATAATTGGAAGTATTAACTTCTATGCTAGAAAAGAAATTAAGGACCTTCTTGCCTATCTTAAAACCATTGACAACGGGCTGGACAACTTAGCAGTAAAGAGAATCATTAATATTCCCAAAAGAGGAATTGGCCTAACTTCTATCGATAAAATAGATACTTACGCCTTAAAAAATGGCATTAGTTTTTATGATGCCTTAAAACAAGCTGAATATATACCCACACTTGGGAGAGCTGCAGCTAAAATTTCCTCATTTGTTAGTCTAGTAGAAGTTCTTAAGTCTAATCTTCATAAACCAGACTACAGCTTAACAGACTTACTAGAAGAAATCCTTGAAGCTACAAATTATATTAAGGATTTAGAGGAACAAGACAGTGAAACTGCTGAGGATCGTATCGAAATTATTGGAGAATTAAAAAGTAAAATAGCAGCATTTGAAGAAAATGCACTAGAACCTCCAACCTTAAGTGAATTCTTAGAAGAAGTTGCCTTGGTGGCAGATATAGATAATTTAACAGAAGATGCTAATATGGTAGTCCTTATGACACTCCATAGCGCAAAGGGCCTAGAATTTCCATATGTATATTTATGTGGCATGGAGGATGGTGTGTTCCCAAGTTATATGTCTATACACGCAGATGATCCAGCAACAGAAATAGAAGAAGAACGACGTTTATGTTATGTAGGAATTACCAGGGCCATGAAAAAGCTTAGCCTAAGCGCTGCAGCTATGCGTATGATTAGAGGTGAAACCCAATTTAATCGTCCCTCTAGGTTTGTAAATGAAATACCTAGATATCTTTTAACCATGGAGCAAAATCCAAGCAAGACCAATCCATTTAAAAGTAATTCTTATACAAGCTTAGCAACTTCTAATAAAGAAGGAGTCGGAACAAACGAAGGTAATACACGGGCAAGTAATTCTTCTAACAGACCCGGTCTTCCCTCTAGCTATAACAGATTAAATGATGTGATTTTTCAAAAACCTTATGCTGAATCTTCTCCAAGGAATTTTGATGGAAAGAATCTTGGCTCCTTAGATTATGCCATTGGAGATACGGTTTCTCATATTAAATTTGGTACAGGTATTGTCACTAATATTAATTCTGCAGGTAAAGATTATGAAGTTACAGTCGATTTTGAAAATGCAGGAGTTAAAAAAATGCTCTCTTCATTTGCTAAATTGAAAAAATTTATTAATTAGCTTGATTTTCCAGAAAATCTATAGTAAAAACATGCAAATCGTGGTATAATAGGATAGAACCATATATCAGAAAGGATGTGTTATAATGAATAACAAACTAGAAGATTTTCTAAATGTTGCTAAAATTAGTGATTTATTACACAAAAAAGAAGAAGAAAAGAAGACAAGTCATTGTATCTTTACGATATTAGCAATCATCGGTGCGGTTGCTGCTGTTGCAGGTATTGCTTATGCAGTATATAAATATTTAACACCTGATTACTTAGAAGATTTTGACGACGACTTTGATGACGATTTTGACGATGATGATGACGACTGTGATTGCGGTTGTGATTGCGGTTGTAACGATATTGGCGATAAGGCTACCAAAACTACGGACGAGGTACAACCTTCTGAAGCTTAATTCTAAATAATTACAACAATTATTTTTAATTATGAATCTAATACAGCAATATAGAATCTAATAAAAAATAAAGAAAAGGTTAAATCTACAATTAATTTAGTTGCAGATTTAACCTTTTTATGTTGCATATGTATTTACTAATATTTATTTCAAATCATTAATTTGGCTTCTAAAATCCACGTCATCTTTTATCTTTATATCACTTATTTCACTTTATTCAGTCTCTTAAAATAATCCTTCGATTCAGCAATAACAACTCCACTTAATGCCAATAGAGCTACTAAGTTTGGAAACGCCATAAGTCCATTAAAAATATCAGCTACTCCCCAAACAGCTCCAATTGTCATATAAGGTCCTATAAATACAGCCAAAATATATAACCAACGATATATTTTTACCGGCTTTTCTTTGCCGTTCACTAAATATTCCAAGCAACGTTCACTATAATAATTCCACCCTATAATTGTTGTAAACGCAAAGAATATAAGACATATCATCAATAGAAAAGATGCAACCCAAGGGGAGAAAGGTAAACCTGTTTGAAAGGCTTTGGTTGTCACTGCAACCCCTTCTAATCCAACATTCCAAGCTCCTGTTATAACAATACAAAGTCCTGTCATGGTACAGATGATAATAGTATCAATAAAAGTTCCAGTCATGGAAACCAAACCCTGTCTAACTGGCTCTTTGGTCTGGGCTGCTGCCGCAGCAATTGGTGCACTACCAAGGCCAGACTCATTAGAGAATATACCTCTTGCAATACCTTTTTGCATAGCCACCAGTATGGAGCCTAAGACGCCTCCTGCTATCGGTCTAATTCCAAATGCACCTTCTATAATTTCTTTTATTGCCCCTGGAATTTTACCTGCATTATTCACTAATAAGATTGCACAAATGAGTACGTAAGCTACTGCCATAAAAGGAACTACAATTTGGGCGAACCCTGATATTCTCTTTATACCACCGATCAGTACAAGCCCTACGCAAAAGGTAACAAGTATTCCAGTCAGAATAGTAGCAAAAGAATAGTTTTGACCAAATACATGATACGTTTTAGTTCCATCTGTACTAAAGAAATTATTAACTGCAGAAGTAATTCCATTTACTTGGGTAAAAGTACCAATGCCTAGTAAGCCGGCACATGCTCCAAAAAATGCAAAGAGTTTCGCTAACCATTTGTATTTTGTACCCATTCCTTTTTCTATGTAATAAAAAGGACCACCTAAAACATGTCCATCTTCATTAATGTGTCTGAATTTAATGGCTAGAACCCCCTCGGCATATTTTGTAGCCATACCAAAAAAAGCTGCAATTAACATCCAGAATAATGCGCCTGGTCCCCCTGCCACAATTGCGGTAGCCACACCAACTATATTACCAGTTCCTATGGTTGCTGATAAAGCTGTACATAGAGCAGCAAAACTAGATACTTCACCTGTTCCCCCTTCCTCATTATGCACCATGTACTTTAAAGCCTTAGGTAAATGAACCACTTGTAAAACGCTCAGTCTGATCGTAAGGTATATACCTACTAGCATAATTAAGATGATAAGAGGTAATCCCCATACAAGATCACCAAACCACTTGATAAAACCATTTAAATCCAAATACATACAACGTCTCTCCTTATTATTTTCTAAATTCCATCATCACAAGACTTCTGCCATACCCAAAAAAAGATTTAAAAAAATCCCTAAGCCGAATAAACGACTTAGGGCGAACGCAACGTCCGTGTTACCACCTAATTTCAGAATCTCTTAAGAGTCTCCTGCACTTCACTTAGTATAAACATATACTAATTCCCTCATAACGGTGGGAATCCGATGAGACCTACTAAGATTATACCTTTGCTCTGTTCGGGTCATAGCTCAAAGACTGCTTCTATACACCCTTCCAAAAGATTCGCACCTACCATCTTCTCTCTGTAATGGGGTATGTATATACTCCTTCTCTTCATTGCCTTAACGTAATAATTAAGTAATACTTTAGCACGGCTACTTAATTTTGTCAATAACCAGAATTAAGAAAATCAAGTATATAAATTCCAAAAATCAACTCTATAAATTCAGAAAATCTTCTTTTTCACAATTCAACCCTCCATAAATATGTATATATTTTTTAAATTTGTGTTACTTGATATAAATATATAACAATGGTTATTTTGTATAATTTAAATTGTATTTTTTTATATTTACAGTACATTTTTAATCATTTTAAAACTATATATACATTTTGTTCAAGTTTTATCTTAAAAAAAGAAATTTTAAAACCAAAAAACAGGACTATCCTTTTAGCGGAACCATCCTGTTTTTATTTCATCTGTTTCATTATTCAATCTGTTTTACCATTCGTTCTATTTTATTATTTGACCTATTTTTTATTTGATCTATTTTTTATTTGATCTATTTTTTTACCTCTTCTGCAAATTCTGTATTGACCAATTCTGCATATGGTGCTCGTTTAGATAATTGTCCTGCTTCATCTAGAATATCCTGCAATAATGTAAAGCTTTCTTCCATAAATACCGTATCGCCCTTCCAACTTTCCTGATCGTGATATCTGGACACAATGATTGTTAAAGTTTCCATTTCTGTTTCCTTAAATTGTGGTGAGATTACTTTCGCTATTTCTTCTGGGGTGTGAGAATTCACATAATCTAGTCCTTTTTGAACAGCATTGGTAAATTTCTGAATTACTTCAGGATTCCCCTCAATATAGCTCTTTTTAGCGGAATAAGCAGTATAAGGCACCTTACCACTTTCAATACCAAGAGATGCTACTACAGCGCCAGTTTCTTCTTTTTCAAGAGCAGTTGCTGCTGGTTCAAATTCAATGGTCTAATCACCTGTGCCTGCTGCAAATGCTTGCGCAGTTAGACCAAAGTCAATATTCTGGATGATAGTTAAGTCTGATGTTGGATCAAGACCGTTTTTCTTTAAAATATACTCAAATACCATTTGAGGCATACCACCAGGGCGTCATGGTATCCATGTAAACATTAATCCTATTTCTCAATTCTTCTTTATTTAACACTATGGTATAAGGTTTAAGCGGATCTTCTGTCTCTTTTAATATACCTTGGTCTATCATTATTGCTATGTATGGTAACACAGATTTTTTGGACTTCGAATAACCAAGCCTGGTTAGTTCTCTGGATAAATATTTAGCGGAGGTATAACATCTTTCTTCTTTCCATATTAACTCCATGGTAGCTACTATTATTTCATGCTCTCTCTTATTAAGTTCCTCCATGGGATCATATTTAACCAACTCACTGAGACCATATTTCAGTTTAATATCTGGGAATCCCTCTTTATCAACTGTTATCTTATCTATCAGTATCTCAACATCTTTACCGGTAATTTGATTCTTTTCAATAATCTTATCAATTACCTTTAGAGCTGTATCAAGCTGTTCCTTTATATCAACCTTATTTAATTGAGCCTGATCCAGCTCTCTTAGTTGACTCTCATAACCTGAAATTTTAGCAAGAATCTCTTTTTGTAACTCTTCGTAAGTATCTGCCATGATTGACTGCTCATAGGCACCGGCGGCAGTATCCTTTACCTTTTGTGATAATAATACCTTAAGTTCATTTTTCTTATTTTCAAAGGACTCTGTGAGGAAAGCTCTTTTATCTTCCAGCTTATCTTGTTCACTGGTAAAATCTTTTAGATCATAGGTTTTTATAACCTCTTGTAAGGTATCCCTACATAACTTTATATATATGCTAATATCATCCATTAGATTTTCTTCTGTTATTAAATGGGAGCTGTCACAAAATCTTTTCCCTTTTTGATTATATGTATTACAAATATAATACTTCTTACTGGAATTCTTTCTTGTTATGGGTGTTAATCTGGCTCCACAATCTGCACAAAATAAGCAACTGCAAAATAGTCTACTTTCGCCTTTGCCTCTATAATTTGTTCTTAATCGCTTCTTCATAGTTTCTTGTACTAGTTCATAATCATATTTAGAAATTATAGCCTCATGATTATCAAAAAATACAAGTTGCTGATCTTTTGGCACTCTGGTATCATTTCCATTGATTAGAATTCGTTCTCTTTTACGCTGCCTTAAGTTACCAATATAAAAGTCATTCTTAAGGATATCTCCTACCATGGAATCACTCCATTGGTTTTTAGGAATCGTCTTAACTACCTTTCCCTGGCTAATCAGACGTTCTTTGATCATAGCTGAAGGAGTAGGTATATCCTGTTCTGATAATAATGTAGCAATTTTTCTATAGCCATAACCCTCTAAATAAATATTAAATATGTGCTTTATAATGTCTGTTTCTTTACTAACAACATTTATCCTATTCTTATCGTTATGGTCAATCTCATATCCAAATGGTACACCGGTCAAAAAAGTCCCCTCCTTTTGACGAGCTTTGATTACTCTTTTTATCTTCTTGCTTGCATCTTTTACATAGCGTTCATTATACCATGTTTTGATTCCGATTACATCATCTTCATCTTCAAAGGTATCATAATCATCATCCACAAGCAATAGCCTTTTACCTTTTTCTTTCAGTTCATCAAGGAGGAGAAGCACCTTGGCATTATGCCTTCCAATACGAGAAAAATCCTTCGCTATAATAACATCAATTTGATCTAAATGATTCATAAGCTCAGTAAAACCAGGACGATTAAAACTATAACCAGAAACACCATCATCCTCATACCATCTATCAATTACCAACCCTTTACTGGCTGCGAATTGATTTGCAACTATTTTCTGATTCTCTATAGACACATAATTCTTTTTATCTTCATCTCTGGATAATCTGGTATAACCGACAATCATATTTTATCCCTCATTCTTTTTAATCATTGCACTATGTATATATAGAATATATTTATTTATGAATGAAGTCAATAGTTTTAAATAGTACCAATATGATTTTGAATGATAGCTTTCATGGCAATATTGATATCCTTACTACAATCTCCATCAGTAAATACAACAGGACGAAAGCCCATAGACTTCCAATACATCTTCTGTTTATCTATATCTTCGTCTCTCATGTCTTTTGACTTCCATATGTAATAGGTTGGTTTCCCTCCTGACTGACCCATTATTACTCCCTACCCTTCTTAACTCTTTAGTGAATTATATGTAAATAAAAATACCAATAGTCAATTAAGCATAAGACAAAAAATAATTTATTAATGTAGGGGAGTATATTTTTTATGAATGTCTTATGCTTAATTGGTTATTGGTTTCGTTTATATTAACTGCTGGATATGGTAACATCCGCTATCCGGCAGTTAACTTCATGATATACACAAAATAAGGTGCTCGAAATGTTCAAGTAAGGCAGGTTTTAATAAGTATTCAATAGTATAACCATTGAATTATTATCTCTTCTCGCATATCTGGTACCATAAGATTCAGAGGCACGGATACGACTGGTAATATCATATACTTTATTGGTAACTGCATAAGCTGAGGTAAAACTATTGTATCTGATTGCTGTTACTCTTTTGGCCCCTAAATAATTAGGTTCTGTAACCGCATATGTGAAATTCTTTACTGTAGGATCTGCTGGAATACTATTGATTATTTCTTCAATCTCTGGTTTACCCTCTTCCCTGTTTTCAATAAGTTTTGCACTAAGGTGATTGATTGCTTTCTGCAAATCTTCCTGCAAGCTTTCTGGATATTCATTGATAAGCGTTGTGTATTTGCTATCTTCACCGAACATTTTTGTATCGAATATCATTCTTCCTAACATCATTTCAGGGTTCTCCAGGTAGTATTGATTCACTGGAACCTTATCCTCTGTCATACCTGTAAATACCCAGGAAGGTTCTTTAACCTGTAGTCTTTCTCTCTTTTGAAGAAAAATTATATCACTGGTTACCTCCGTGTTAGCTTCTTTAAAAGCTATATTAGGTAGCCTAATTGATCCGATTAAATCGGCTCGTTTGGCAAGGTATTTACGGAAGGTAGGATTCGCTTTATCTAATGTGCCTTTACTTGTTATAAGAGCTATGACTCCACCCGTTCTAACTTTATCTATTGTCTTAGCAAAGAAATAATCATGTACCTGAAAATTGAATTTATTGTATCTCTTATCAAAGTGGCTACTGTTATGTTAATATTGTCATTATCTTCATAACCTAATGATACGGTTAAACTGCCTTGTGGATCCAAATCAATTTCTAGAACACTCTTTCCCTGGACTTTTAAAGCATAACTTAAATTTAATGCTGTGGTAGTTTTTCCAACTCCACCTTTCTGATTTACCATTGCGATTACTTTACTCATACAATCTCCTTCTTTCTTTTTATAGTTTCTCCACTCCTCTATTAAAGATAGGGTGGTGGTGCGCAACACCACCCTAAAAAGAGAGAGTATAGTTCCCCGTCATGCCGATAGGACAGCAATAAAAAAAGATATTGAAAGTATAATAAACAATCCCTTCAATATCTTTTTTATATCTCATTTGTCAATTATCAAATTTCCTTATTAAAACATTCTGTTTAACTAAAAATTCATCAATAACCCTAAGAAACTCCTCCGCCTTACTTAATTGATCAGCTGAATCTTGTTTGGATGCAATATAAAAATCAGTGTAATCTGATTTCTCTCGTAATCTAGAAGCACCTGCAATAATTTTTGAAATAACTTTATCAAATATTCCATTTTTAATATATGTTTGATTAAAAAATGCTATAATACCTGAATGTTTTGAAGAGTCAAATCCGTCGAGTATAGTCACTGATCTCATACCATGAAACATCGCATAATAAGAACGATTGATAGCCGCTTTGTACATGGAATTATTATGGTTCATCTTTGCAGTATCTAAATCTTCCTTCGCCTTTTCATATCTATATACCGCTAATTCCTTTACGCTACCTTCCATAATACTATGCCTTCTTCCTTAACATTTTTGAAAAAAGGTAAGACATTTTCCCATTTCTGAAACTCAAGAAGTTCGATGTCTATTATGGAAAAGACTTTATTATACTTTAGATTCATATCAACTATAAATTCCAGCAATTCATTTTCATAATCCTTTGAATTATTAGTATTTAGCATTATGGCAACATCTATATCTGATTCTACTGTAGCAGTGTTTTTTGCAACAGATCCATATAGTACAACTTGTACCAAAACATCGCTATAAACTTTCAGTAATCCATTAACTAGTTCATTTATCATAATTTCATTCATGAAACAACCTCCTACTTTCATTTTACTATCTATTACCAGTTAGTATGTTATTAATCACTTATAATATAATCATATCTGATTATTTCCAATTTATCAATATTATATATGCATTATTGGTAAATATAGCTTTTAGCATTAGTTATCTTCTTTATCCAGTTACATATCAAAACAATAGACTCATAATTTACAATATCGTATCCTCTTACATTATTATACATATTTTTTTAATATATACCTGTTGCATTAACGGTTGTTTGTAATAGAGACTTAAGGAGTAACTAATTAAAATTATTTATTTTTCATCACTTTTCTAGCTTCTTCAAGGCCGTCGTTCTCTATAAGACATCCCTAGGATAGGGACTTCAATACGATTATCATACATATCATTAACACATATATGTAAATTTTTTGAAACACAATTGTATAATCATATATAGTATGCTAATATAAAATTACAGATAATTCCAGTATATTACAGATAAAATTCTATATTAGTATATAAGCACTGAGAAAGGGGGTGTATTATAAGTGAAGTCTGGAATTTGGAATAAAATTTTTATAGGTGGAAGCATATTTATTATTTTATCAATGATTATACATATTATCTATAAAACTACTACATATAAAAATACGTTGACATCGCTTTCTTTAAAAACAACTTTATTATTTACATCCATAAGTTATCTATGCACATTATTGATCTGGGTTATTACTTATTTACTTATAAAAAAATTTGCAATACATTAAGGGTCTTTACCAAATTTAAAATGGAGGTACATGTATGAAAAGAATATCTAAAAGAATTATGGCAATCTTTATGATTTTTATAATAACTATAATTCCTGCTACTTCAATAAACGCAGCAACTGCAAGAATAGATTTTGCAGCAACAGTTTCAGTGGTTTCATATGGTTCTGGAGGATTGTCGGCATCTTCTAGTATCTCTGGACATGCTTTTTTAATAATTACCAATACTAGTAGTTATGCTATCACTGTGGGGAATTTTAATGTAGCATCAGGAAATAGTATTACTATAGGAACTTTTGGTAACAGAGATAGCCATAATGGTTTATGGTACAGCTATTATTTATGATCAATCAGGAGCAGATGCATCATAACAATTTCACATTGCTTTAATATAAACAATCTATATAAATAAATATCGATTCACTCGTTTTTCTGGAAGTTATCTGTAAAATATACTTTTAAACATAAATGTAACTAATGAAAAAGTCTATAAATAAGTATAAAGAAGTAACTTTCTATGATAAAATATTATATTATAGGAAGTTATTTCTCTTAAGTTTTAAGATTCTATATATTAAGAACAGTTATCGTATACAGCCACCCTTCTACAGCATTTCTAAATACCTATCCAAATCTTCCTCAACATATTCAGCTAAGTCTTGTTGAAAAGAATCAAATCCATCCAATATATTCAATGCTCTCACTCCATGAAACATTGAATAATAAGAACGATTAATAGAATCTTTACATAGAATTATTATCATTCATCCTTGCATTATCCAAATCTTATTTGCTTTTTCTAAAAGACCTCCTTATTTTTTCAATTTTATCTCTATACCCTTGTCCATTATTGTAAATTTTCATCAATTATTTTTCACTTACATCTTGAACCCGGTAAACAAATCTATTAGTACAATAAAAGCTTGTATTATTAATTTAAAGAGTTCGCTTTTTGTAAGCGACTTACCCAGTTACATATCAAAACAATAGACTTATAGTTTACATTGTGCACCTGCGCCCTCCTGCCCTACCACCAATAACAGTCTTTCCTCTAACATCTTCCCAATTAAAGTTATCGCTAGAATCTCTGGCTACTAAAAAATTACCTGCTCTTTGTGTTAACTGGGCAAAGTTAACTACATAATCTTCTGCACCTTCATTATACACGTAAACAGACGCCTCAGGTCCCATAAATCCTATATCTGCCTCGCCACTAAGTACTGCTGTCATAGTTTTATCTGCTCCAAGACCATTTACTAAGGTTACATCAAG
>JBKEAO010000036.1:0-12609 GCA_047972335.1 Anaerocolumna sp.
ACCAGGCTGTTGTGGCAACAGATGCTACAGACATAACTGATACTGGAAAACAAAACTATCTCAGAAATTTTAGTGTAGGCAAAACTGGTGTTTATAATGCAATGAAAAATAAGACAATTGCTGCATTAAAAGAGATGGATTTCTTAAAAAAATTTACTGGTATATTAATTCATGATCATGAAACAGCATTATACCATTTTGGTACGGATCATGGAGAATGTAATGTACATATAATCCGATATCTCAGAAAAACAAAAGAAGATACGGGGAACAAATGGCCTGAAAAAATGATTGACCTGCTCTGTGAAATGAATAAAGCAACGAAAGAGCTAATCAATCAGGGGATTACTACTTTTCCTAAAGAAATCATTGCTGATTATGAGCAAAACTATCATAATCTTATAGTTGATGGTCGAAAAGAGAACAAAGAAACACCCCATAAATATGCCAAACAAGAAGAATTGACATTGTTGAATCGCTTAGATAAATATAGCCATAACCATTTGTTGTTTCTTCATAACTTTGACGTTTTCTTTGACGATAACATCTCAGAAAGGGATCTAAGAAAAGCTAAGAATCGTCAAAAAATGGCAGGCGGTTTCCGAAAAGACAGTGGACATGAAATGTATTGTTCTATCTTAACCATCATAGAAACCATAAAATGAAGAAACATGGGGATATAAGAAAATATTAAAAAACTTTTCATGGGAACACCGGCTATTTTTTAGCCGGTGCTAAACTAGTTGGTTCAGCCGAAGGCTGAACTAACTAGTTTTTACAACAAATTTATAAAAAAGATGACAAAGCCCCCGTCCCCTTGTCATCCTCTATCAGAGAGATTCTGTTTTTTCTGCTCTGCCATACAAAAAGCCCCTTTCCATAATTAGTTAGGTCTACTCAACCTTCTAATATATACTTGGAGCCTGAATTTGTTGTTTGCAAAAAACTGATAAAACATATCGTATTTTATTCTTCTACTTTTATTTCTAATCTATCAAAACATTCCTTGGCTGATTCCTCAGAAATACTATTACCAATTAATATACCAGTATTTGTACCATTAATCATCACTACGTAATTAAATTCAGAACCATCATAATTCCACATTACATAACTACAATCCGATTTAGTACCCTCATCTATAATTTCCGCTTTTTCGTCATTTTTTACACTATCAATATATGCCGTGTAATAATCTGCAGAAATAAATATACCTTGACTTAACTCATTTTTATCCTTAGAAATTACAAATGGAACGTCCGACGTTAACTCATAACCATCATTTGTTGTCAAAGAAATTTTAATGTTGTCACCAGTTTCGACCTTATAGATATATGAGACAGTTTTTTTTACATTACCACATCCTGTGATAAATAACATGACAACTAATACTAGACAATAGATAATTTTCAATTTTTTTTCATATTTATACCTTTCTAATCCCTTCAATAGTTTCTTCTGCTTTCTTTTTAAATGCTATCTGCTCTTCATCTTGATAACCTAAAGCATATACACGAGTAATCTGCTCACGATTAAACAAAAACATTTTTTCAAAATCTAAATATCCCTCTGGAAAAATAACACCAGTATAATCCCATATCGCATTAGGATTCTTTCCACCTTTCTGACACACACCAACTATCATAACCTTCTTTTTACTATTTCCAATTAAAACTACACTGCCAATAGGTAATAATTCATTATTCATAATAATATCCTTCCTATTCTGTCAAGCCTTAATTTGTTGATTTAGCAGGCTTTGACGTTTTTTTATTTACCTCTAAAACAGAGCCGATAGTGATGGATGTCGTAGTATCAAGTACCGAATAGCTGATTAATGGGTATAGTTTGTAAAGCGTCCCTTTTTGTTTGCTTTATAAAGGCTATTTTCCCTCTGATCAACTATGATGATGAACCTTCCGTGTCTATGGGGATCGTGTCCCAACTTCCTTCGTACCATCTACCATACACCGAGTGCCAGCCAAGCTCCTAGACGGGGTCATGCCCCACGGAAAAAACCGATGCCAGCTACAGCTCTTGTTTTTATTTGATTGTTACTGACCTGCTTTCATCTACAATGGTACTGATTTACTCAGCGGACGCGATACCACCATATTTCCCAGTTGGTCTTTTTGATGATGCAGTCCGTTTCAGACTCCATCGTTTACGGGTTTCTGATCCAGAACCCTGCCCAGCCTCCGATGCCTATCATCAAAACCTCGGCAGAGCTCTGGAATTTATTGCTTATATTTATTGTCTATGCAGCTGCCTTTGATGTTACATTTACCGGATGCTTGATATCCTTCAACATTTTTTTCGGATCATATATCGTCCCTGTCTTTAGAATCGTATAAATCACCCTCAGTATCTTGCAGGCTATTACAATCAGCGACTGCATCTTTTTCAGTGGATTGTTGGTTCGTGTCGTGTAATACACATGCAGCTGTTTGAATTCATCTGCATGCACAACGGCTGACTTTGCAGCCTGAAACAGCCAGTATCTCAGCCT
The DNA here is from genome assembly GCA_047972335.1 of Anaerocolumna sp. Classification (GTDB taxonomy): domain Bacteria; phylum Bacillota; class Clostridia; order Lachnospirales; family Lachnospiraceae; genus Anaerocolumna. The sequence continues at coordinate 2,510 of JBKEAO010000036.1, forward strand.
TTTGCGTCCTCTATGACTGATTTTTGTCTTTCCCTTGTGCTTGCCAGAACTGCATGCTACACGTCCCATTCCACTTAATTTCTGAATTTCTTTTACATCATCAAATCTGCTGATATCTCCCATTTCTGCCAGAATTCCTGCCAGAATATTCTCACCTACACCATTGATTTCCAGTATGTTCTCTGCATATGGTATTTCCATGCATTTCTTATGCAGCTCCGTTTCAATTACTGCAAGCTGTTCATTCAGTTTTATGATTTGCTCTGCAAACCACCTCATGGCTTCCTTTCCGGCGGCTGTTCCATCCGTCAATCCCACACTTGTTTTTGCATAGCTTACGATATCATTGGCTCTGCTATAACCGCGTCCTCTTAGTTTTGCATCATGCCAGATATTTCTTAAGCCTTCTGCTCCAAGCGTTATGATATCTGCTGGAATTGGTGACACCTTCAGTACTTCCAAAGTAAATGCACCATCTATCTTACCAAATGCACTCATGTATTCTGGGAAGTAGATTTTCAATTCTCTGTGAAGACGATTGATGTTTCTGATTCGATCTTCTGTAAGCTGATCTCTGAACATGGAAAGTCTTCTCATATCTGCGTAGATATCTTCTGGAAGATAAGGCATACCATAATTACCATCTTTCACAAGATTGGCAATCAGTTTGGGATCTTTTCTGTCATCCTTGCGCTGACTGTTATCTTCAATTTCTTTACTCTGTTTTACTGCATATGGATTTACCTGAACAACGCTGATTCCGTTTGAAATCATCCATGTAGCTAATGCAAACCAATAATGCCCCGTCGGCTCTAAGCCTAACACAATCTGATTCTTATCATTTTTTGCTGCAAGCTCCAGCACCCATGCCTTAGCATTCATAAATCCTTCCACAGTATTACTGAATTCGAACGCGCCTTTGCTCAGTTCCCTTCCTCTGACATCAATTGCTCTGATGTAATGAGTTTCGCTGCCTATATCGCATCCAACAATAAGCATGTCATCTGAGATAAAGGAAAGCTTATCATTCTTCGCAAATTTTCCTGTGGTTTCTAATTCTCTCCAGGTGGAAGCTTTTAGTTCTTTCTCAATAAGTTCTATTTTCTTATTGATATCTTCTTTTGACAAAAGATTACTCACTGGATTTTCTACACTTACTTGCTTTTTTGTTCTTTTTACTTTAGAATTCATTTTAGATACCTCTCGTGTTTTAGATTTTTTACCAACTGTCCGGTCAGTAATAATCTAAATTTACTTGAGGTATTCTTTTTGGTCAATTCCTTTTACTCTTTAAAGTATACAGGAAGCTCCTAGATAAATTTTTTAATCATAAAACAATTATAACAATTATTACTAGTATGCCAAATACAGCAAGAAAAGTCAACTCACTACCCATGTCATCTTGACACAGAATTATATTCTCATTTAATATTACAACCGAACCCACCCCTTTAGATGATATAATATAATCAACTTCTACATTTTTTCCTTTAGGTAAACTCTTTGTTTTTGATGAATAATGTCGTGATTGTACCCTAAAAACCTCTCCATTCAAATCTATATTCACATAATACATCACATTTCCCCCATCACCATCTATTACTTTATCAATAACTCCTGTTGTTCTTATTCTTAATTTTTCCATAAAACATTAAGTCCCACTTGTTGCAACCTCCCATCCTTTCTTTAATTCATTCCATGCTGACACAGCGGTATCACAAACAGTATCCACCATACCACCGATATCAACTTCTGCTCCTACAGAAACCCCCAATCCAAAAGAAGCTACTTTAATTTTTTGGAGAACATCTACGATTTGCTCCATAATAAACAAAAAATCATATTTATTAATTGATTTTTTTAACCGTTCCAGTAGATTCGACAGTTTCCCATATGTCACATATCTTTTGTTCTTAGTATAAATATTTATTTTATGACCAACACTCTCAATGTAAATGATGTCATTGTGCATAACTGTATATATATTTCTATTTTCTTTAACGACAATAGATTCATCTTTAGTGCATGTTATATTACTATGCATCTTCGCTAATATAGCAAATACTTTCTCCCGCTTATATGGCTTCTGTAAATAACCATATAGATTTATATTTTTCAAAAAAATATCTTCAAAATAAATCCTGAAACCTTGTGTCATTAAAATTATTTTTAATTTAGGAAAAATTACATTTAGTTTTTCCACATTATTCAGTCCTTTTTCTTCTTTATCTAATTCAATTTCCATAAAAACCAAATCATAATTTTCATTGCAGTATAAACTTTCTTTCATAAGCACAAAATCGCTAAATATTTCTATTATAAAATCTCTATCAAATTCCAAAATCATATTTTTTAGTGCAATTAATGAATTGATATCTTCATCATATATAGCCATCTTCATCTTCTGTAATCCCTTCTATACACACTGTCTTTCTTACATACATATTTAATTAATATCCAAATAGCAATTCAATTAAAAATAGAGTATAGGTCCTGCATAGTCGTTAAAATTTAAATAAAATTAGTTATATCAATATTTTTGTTTTTCAATTTATCGCATCACTTAAAGTAAATAAAAGTATACACCTAAAGTGATATTTTTGTCTATACACTAAAAGTAAAAGGAGGTATAAACCAAAATGAATACTGGCGAAAGATTAAAATTCCTGCGTGAAAAATATAATTTTTCACAACAAGATATTGCAAAAAAATTACAAGTAACCCACTCTCTAATTAGTGCATATGAACATAATGAGAAGATTCCCAGCCCTACTAAATTAGTTCAACTAGCTGATATTTATCACGTTACTGTAGACTATTTGCTTTGCCGTAATCAGTCCAGTGATAAAAAATTGTATTTATCGCTGGAAGGATTAAGTACTGTACAGATAAAATTATTACGAGACTTTATAGATACTATTAGAACCAACGTCATCTAGATAATTTTTTTCAGACAAAACGGGTATACCCCCTTCTACTAATCCTGGATAAAAAGAATTAGATATTAAATTTCAAATTTTTAAACTCATTCTTTGCAGCCTTTGCTGCTGCTTTTGCATCATATGCTGCCTTGTGTAGGAGCAACTGTAGATGTAGATGCCGCAGTTACTTTTACTTCTACTTTAGAGGAAGATAAATATTTACCACTTACATAAGCTTTAGCACAAACTAACTCAAATTAATACCAACCATTAGATTCACCAGTTATTTTAACTTCGTTATTCGTATTTAAACTTCCAACCTTCTCATAATAAATAGATGGTCCTTTTCTAACATTAACAGATGACTTAGTACACATAGTAGCTTCCATTACTGTTACTTCAAATGCAGAAACTTCTCCCACTCTCATTTCATTTTTCATTTGTCCAAAACACCACCATCTCCTGGAAAATAAATCATAGCATATGACTCATTTTCCTTATCTCTATTTCAACTTGTATTTCACTAGAAATCAAATCTACTGTTTCACTCTCTTCTGGTGTGGTTGTCTATATTTGAACCATAGATTGCAATGTTTAATTCTTGTTTTTATTTTCTTGGTACACTTTGGCTATTTCTGTCGCATCTTCTCTCAAAATTGCTTCATAAATTTCTTTTGTCATGTGGAATCTCCTTTTATTTTTCTGTATATTAATATTACTCAATAAAATAGCAAAAGGTTTTAAATTATTTATTTTTTTTGATTTTTTTAATTAAGTAATCTTCTAACAATATTATTGTAGCGGTATGAAAGTTACTGCAACAGCTACCGTATCTATTTTTAACAGAGAGTACGAGGTCCCACAGGAATTTATTCGTAAAAAATAGATAATACACAGCGTAAATGACAGACAAACATTTGTTATTCGAAAATGGAGGGAGGGAATGCGCATGTATAAGACCTATTGTGGAATGGAATTTAATCCTTTTGATAAGGAACAAAAAGGTGCAGATTATTATCACGGAACCGACTTTGAAGAAGTAATCAAACGGTTGGAAGATTAAAAAAATATAAAAGGGATTGGACTCTTTATGGGGAATTCTGGAGTTAGTAAGACCTGTGCAATCAGAAATTTTGTAGAATGTTTAAATTAAAATTTATATCAGGTTATTTATATACAATTAACAACGGTAGGAGTAAACGATTTTACAGAGATCTTTCCAGCTCCCTTGGTTTAGAGCCTTGTTATCGAAAAATAGACAATTTCAAACAGATTCAAGAACATATCTCTACTTCATACCAGGAACAACGTGTGATTCTAGTTGTATGGATTGATGAAGCACAGTATTTACACCATTCTATTTTAGCAGATTTTAAAATGTGAATGAACTTTGAAATGGATAGCAGAAACTATGCAATTATGATACTGTCAGGACTATCCTCTATCAGTTCCACATTATCTATGAGAATCCATGAAGCACTTTACTAAAGAATTGTGATACATTACACTTTTCAGGGCATCTTGTAGACACAAATCAGGGAATATTTAAATAGTCGTCTTGAACTATGTGGCGTAAATAAAAGCATCCTAGAAGAAGCTGTATATGAGGTGATTGGAAGGTACTGTAATGGAAGCAATCAGTGAAGCTGATTTGATATAGGTAGGCAAAAATGGTGTATTTAAATAAGGAGCCTAAAAAAGATTTTATCAGCTTATTTCAGCAGACAATAATGTAATAAGCTGATAAAGAGAGACAAAGTTTATTTTATATTTTTACTAGAATATTGACTTATATCAGAAAAACACGGAGTATATGATATAAAAAATCACTGTATCATACCATCACCTGTAACTCTTTAACTTCCTTTACACATCCAGTTTCCCACTTATATCCATTTGCACCAATTTAGTAAAATCTTGCACCTTATCTTAATGTGAAATTTATTAGATAGATATTATCCTTGATGTGCTGATGATTAAGCAGGCGATGATAAAAGATAATTAAATCCTTCAAAAGATTTAATTGTGTCTGTTTCTGTATATATCTTACTTAATTTTTATGTTGTTTGCAAGAGTTTATTATAATTTTCCATTAAATCCTAAAATGAAATTTATTAAAAATTCTGTAGCGCCTATTGGAACCTAACCATTGTACCATTCATGTTCTATGTCTTTTGCGTTTAACCATTTATTACATAAAAACCACTCTCTGCCTGGGTTCAAGGAACTTTTTCTGTATTTTAACCACATTGCAAAAATTACCATTATAATAACATAACTAACAAAACCACCAATCATCCAATATATTGCTACAGAGTATACCACACTCACAAAAGGATCTATACCCACAACGTTATGGTTCTCATCCAGATATACATTAAACGGAGTTCTCCATTCATAGTCATTTATGTTGTAACCATAATCAGCTATATCAACTATATATTTCTCATTATCGATATACCAGAATTCATCCCCATACACATGTCCTATTTTACTATCGCTATAACTAATAATGTTACTACTTACATCAGTATCTGTTGGTCTCGCCAAAATAGCCAACACACTCATATAAATTCCCATCACTCCTATAAATACAAACGCAGTTAAAAAACCAGTTTTTTTAACAGATTTTAACACCTTCGTATAAGTTTCTTCCGAACTATGTTCTTTACAATATTTTAATCTTTTAAACGTATCCTTTAATCGTACAGTTGTTCCAAAAATTAAACTGCTATTCACTATAAATTATCTCCTTTCATATTACTGCATCTAAAGAAAATCTATATTTAATTTCATTACAATCCACGCCAATTTTCATGTCTAAAATTTTTTCCTTTCTTTATTTGAGCTGTTTCATTTAACATTCGTGGAATATCTTCATTTAACACACCTTTTAAGATCATATGATTGGATGCATGATTTGCTCTGAAAATAGTATCTTGTGAATCAACGTTACTTAAGAAAATTTCCATTTCATCACATACATCCTCTGGTTCTAGTAATTCTAGCTTTCCTGCTCGAATTTCATTCCACATTGGTGCTTCCTCTTCTAACAGAAGTGTCAAAAATCCAAGGTAATCTGGTTTGATCTGACTAATGAGGTCTGCGGAATTAACTGCATGTTCTTTTAATCTTGCTTTTCCACCCAACCCTGAAATCAATGTTATGGAAGATTTTATTTCTGCTTCCTTTATTTTTTTTCCTGCTTCTATTATTTCTTCTCTCGTAACACCTTTCTCAACATCAGAAAGCACCTGACTATCACCTGATTCTGCTCCCATATATACGATAGATAGACCTTCTTTATGTAACATTTTTAAATCCTCTAATGAATGTCTTAAAATATCTTTTGGTGCTCCATAGGATGTAACTGACTTAATTCTGGGAAAAAGCATTCTAATTAAAACTAACAACTCTTTTATCTCTTCTGCTGGTAAAACAAGGGCATTTCCATCTGCTAAAAATATTTTTTCAATTTGACTTCCATACAAATCACTCGCCTCATAGAAATCTTTTTTGATTTCCTCCATATTTCTAATTCTAAATTTCTTATCCTTATACATTGTACAGAAACTACAACGATTATGTGAACAACCAATTGTTACTTGTACTATAAGACTTCGAGCCTCACTTGGTGGACGGTATACTGTACCTTCATATTTCATGGCATTACCTCATCTTCTATCTATTTTTTGTGTAAAATACGAATCCAGTTTCTTAAGTTACGTGATATAATTTTTCACTAGATTTCTCTTTCGTCTGGAGAAATAATTCTTTCTATACAAAGAATAAGTCGCCTGCCTCTCTAGTTTCCCCTGCACAAAGTGTATCATACCTTGCACTTGTATACAATAATATACCTACACAAACACCTTTTTTCTTATTTAAAGCTGATTGGCTGCATCAAAAAATATTCCTGTCAAAATTCCCATAAATGTCATCTCATTTCAAAAATTAGGCATACGAAAAGCATCTACCATTTTTTTTGATAGATGCTTACAAATATTCATATTAAAAAAGTTTGCTCAAATTGTTAATTGCATCATTTTTTGTTTCCACAAAAAATATATCTTTTCCATTATTTGACTCATATATAAAATCTTTTAAAGGTTTACTTGTATACTTAGAATAGTCTCCATACATTGCAACTTTAATATTATAGTTAATAAATTTCTGAAGTATCTCTCCTGCTAACCCTGTACTTAAAACAAAAAAGTCCTGCGTTATCATTTCTTTATCAATTACGATTCTATCCGCTCCTGTTTCATATTGTACTGAAAAAATCAAATCCAACGCTGATTGGACATCAGTAAATATTTCTTCTTTACCCGATATAATTGCAATACTTAAATTATTTTCAACTATTTTTTCTATATTCATGTTTATCTCCTTTATATTTTTGTTCCCATTAATCTTCTGTAATCCAAGTCCCTTCTGACAATTGTCTTAAACATTCTCTTTTTTCCTGACACTCTGCAATCAAGCGGTACTCTACATAGGTCAATCGTTGCATGTCTCTAAAATAATTGTCTCCCACATATTTAACCCCTTCAAGAATTTCGACAACAATGTATTGAAAGAGTTTTCCTATTAAAAAAATTCCTCGACTATCGCTGAAGTGACCTCTTTAACATATACTACTTACTTTTCGGAAGTATATAAGCCAATACTACACCTATCACCATAGCTCCAAATGCAATAAAACCACTTAAGCTATTAGGAATAAATACACTTTTCAAAAAACCAATACTAAATGGATTTGAAAAAAATAAGTATCCTACATATTTACTTGTAAGTATTACACCTAGAAAATATCTACTAACATAAATTGAAACAAAGGCAATAATTGCACTGGTAACTTGTGTTTTAGAAGTGCCCGTATTATTCGAACCATATGCTACCGCTTTTCCAATTAAAACGCAAAGTAATATTGTAGCTACAAATCCTATAATATAGTTTACAATTGGACTTGGTACTTGTACAAAGTATCGTACCGTTAGCCAAAGTACAGAGCCAAAAAAACCAGCCAATAATCCAAATGCTATTACTTTTGATTGATTTTTTGTATTATCATCTGGACTATCTGTTGAAGTTGCATCTTGATTACTTGTTGTTAATATTACTTGTGCCTTTGGTATACGGAAGGCTACATAAACACCTGCCACTATAATAAATATTGATATGATACTCATATCTTCAATTGTTCCGACCATAGATTTTGCTATCATAATTGAAACAAGAGTAATTACTACACTTAATATTTGTAAAAATATTCCTCCAACTTTTCCAGAACCATACATTACAGCGGAGCCTACTATGGCGCCTATAATCATTGAAATATACGAATGTTCATATCCCGTAAATTCAACTACTGCCCCCCATATTACTATACCAATAGCACCAGCTATTAAACCCAATATTACTGCTAATATGTAATTTGCCTTTTTTTCCATAAATCCCCCTTATATTTTGTTATATTATGATGTTGTGGCCAAAAGGTATTTTGACCCAAACATCATAATATAACAAAATATTACAATTTTCAACAAAAAGTAAATATCTTGTAATACTACCTTTGATAAATGGAATTTAGTCTTCTGTATGGAATTGAACTTTACATGTGGAATTTAAAATTTCACTCAACCTATCTTCGTATTTAGCAATTTAAATGGTACGGAACGCACCAGCCCAATCGTATATTTGTCCAAAAATATTTGAGTGAATATCTTGCAATGTTTTTTGTATCAAAAATCTTATAAGATAGGTTATAGACAGCAACCATAGATAAGTTCGTTATATCAACCTCGCTCTACTTAATAAATCATGGTCTTTGATATTGGCGAGATTTTTTAAAATATTTACATCATCATATAAATAAGGATCCTCCATCTTACACTTCCACCGTAAAGCCGTACATATTTAACGTGAATTGAAATATAGCAATGAAGGATTCCTCTCCGACTTGCCGCGTTCTACTTGTTCCTTTATCATATCGACTTCATTTTCTTTTAGATACTTGCTTACTATTTTTCCATCCACTCTATTTTGTAGATAGTAATATTGTTTTTCTTTAATAGTTTTTGTAGAAATATAACCCTCAGGAAGAGAAGGAAGTGTTTTCTCTATTTCAGTTTTCTTTACTAAAACTCGTGATATTCATTTGTAGATCAACTAGTGCGTGATATTTTTTTACTTCGACAGGGAAAAACTATTACCATTTCTAATTAAAAGACAATCTTTAACACGATAAATAGGAATATCAATCCCAGTCTTTATAATTCTTGCTACTTTTATCACAAAAGCATGCTTAAACAGCCTTTTACTTATCATATTCTCTTATGTTTCAAAAAGCTCACTATCTAAGTCGCTTTTGTTTCCCTGCCTTTATTCTTTTTATAATTAATACTAGTATTTTCAGTAGTCGATATCAGCCATCACTTGAGAAACCTCTACCTTCTCGTCAATTAGCCCAGCATTGTACATCCAGTCAATATTTTTCTGCCAGTTTTCAGCGGTCTGGCTCAGGAAAGTGGCAATGTCAGTTTCCATAAGGGGCAGCAGAGTTTTGGCAGACTGCTCTTCTACAGTAGGCGAAAGCGGAAAATTTTCTTCATTCTGACTGTCCAGCAGAATTTTCAGGCAGGTATCCGTATCTGCCTTGAAATCTGCAAAACCTTTAGCAGAAGCTCGTAGGAAGCCAGCCAAAACTTCCGGCTCGCCTTCAATCATCTTGTTATTCGCTAAGAATACAGCTTCATAGTAATTGGGGATACCGTATTCGTTGACCATAAAATAATTTACATCAAAGCCTTCTTCCTCCATTTGAGGAACCTCATGATTCACAAGGCAGCCGATGGTTGCATCCACGTTTCCAGTGGTCATGGAACTCATCAATTCAAAGCCTACATTTACCATTTCCACACTGGAAAAATCTGAACCACTGGCTTTCATCATGGTCTGCACCAAAGCCTCACTCAGTGCGGTACCGGCATAGCCTATGGTTTTTCCTTCGAGATCTGTGGGCAATTGGATGTTCTTGTCCGCCAGAGACAGGATGATATTAAGGGGCGACTGCACCACGGCGCCGATAGACTTCACGCCGATGCCTTGATTTGCAACTGCCTGGATAATATCATGCTCATAGTATAGTCCAATCTCCGCTTTGCCGGCAGCCACCAG
>JBKEAO010000100.1:0-9394 GCA_047972335.1 Anaerocolumna sp.
GACAACTAAATATCTTAAGATTTTACATATCCATTCAGAGGGTTGCAACTTATAAGTAACTCAATCCCTTGAAACTACATATAATGAGATATAACTTATTAGGAGAAAAATATGGGAGAATTATTACGAATTAATAACGTTTGTTATACTTACCATAGTTTAGAGGGGGAAACCAAAGCCCTAAGCGATATTTCCTTCCATGTAAATGATGGTGAATTTCTTGCAATTGTCGGTCCCAGTGGATGTGGCAATGCTATGGTTCACTAGTGGAAACTTTTGCTTTGGCGAACAAAAATACGTTTCCCAATTATTAGTGTCCGCCATAGATAAAAATATGGGCATTATCTCCATCCCAGACTACATTCTCAAGAATCATTCTAAGATACTCTCTCTTTTCTTGAACTGATAAAGTTTCAAATAAATTTGAAAAGGAACTTATTTGTTCTTCAATAATCTCTACCTGTTTTTTCTCATTACCAGTATCTTTTTTTGATAGGGATATACTATGTATTTTTTCTTCAAGTCTCTTACATTCTTTATCTAATTCTTCTACTTGCTCTTTTATATATTGCAATAAAGCATCATCATCTCCTAATTTACTAAATGAGTGAACTAATTTTTTAATCTCTTTTTTCTTTTCTTCTAACGTATCTTTTAATACATCAATTTCACTAACTTTACCGTTTTGATTGCTAGATAGATTCTCTCTTAACTTTTGAAGACCTGTATAGACAGCAGAATCAGGTTTTGTATAAGCTAATACTTCATTACAAACCAATCTGTCTAAAGTATTGCCATGAATATTAGCTACATCACATTGTAATCTATTGGATTTTTCCTTCCTAGAGCAAATGTACGCATACGTTCTATTTCCTTCTTCATCCAAACGATTAGCTGGATAATTTTTAGGTCTCATAGGCGAACCACACTTACAGTATAAAATGCCTGATAAAAGTGAAACTGGATTCTGTACTTTCCTAAAACTTTCTCCTCTTTTCTTATTAATTTCAAGTATCTGCTGTACTTTAACCCACTCACAACCATTTATAATTCCTTTATGCTTAGCTATAGCTATTATCCATTCTGAAGGCTCATTTTTTTTATTTTTATACATTGCCGAAGAGGTTTTTCCATAACTCATTAGCCCATAACCATTTTCCACTTCATTTTCTTCAAAACATACTTGACAACCAATTTGTACAAAATAATCATAAGATTCTTTATCAGCAACACAATAAACTGGATTCGTCAATATATCTCTTATTGTAGATATTTGATATTCATTTCCATTCTTTGTTTTAATACCATTTTGTGAAAAATATTTATCAAGCTGGGATAATGATTGTTTCTCTAAAAATTCGTTAAAAATAAATCTCACCATACCCATCTCTTTTTCATTAACTGTTAAACGATATGATGTTCTTACTTTATTATCTACAGTTATTTTCTCATCTTTCTTTGAATAAAATCCTAGGGGAGTTGTTCCTCCAAGCCACCTACCTGAACGAGCCAACATTATCATATTATCCCTTACTCTCTCGGCTATTTGTTCTCTTTCCATTTGAGCTAATACACCTGTAATAAATAACATAGCTCTTCCCATCGAAGTATAAGTATCAAAGTTTTCTTTTATACTTATGAAAGATGTACCAAGCTTGTTAATTTCATCGATTAGATTTACTAAATCTAATAAGTTTCTTCCTAATCTGTCTAATTTATAGCATATTAAATAATCATACTGTTCATCATTTAAATCTTTCATCATTTTTTGAAATTGAGGTCTCTGAACATTTTTACCAGAAAATCCTTCGTCTTCATATTCATATATATCTTCTGATTTCACATCTGGAAATTTACTTTTAATATAATTTCGACACATCGTTAACTGATTTTCTATACTCTCTCCCTTGCCTGTCCATTTTGACTTTCGACTATATATTGCAATACGCATATTTATCACTTCCCACTAAATAGTTTTTACAATATTATATCATCCATAAATGTTTCATACAATGATACTTCAAATTAACTTTTACTGTATTACTAAGATATCTAACAATCAATTTTTTTAATACTCTTCAATATAGGTTTATATTATATACCTTTAATCCTTCTATAGAAAGTTGTCATACTCATATTCATTAACTCTGCTGCCTTCCTAGCTGTTATTTCTTCCTTCTTCCATCTTTTTATTACCGTATCAAAATTATTAGCTTGTATGGGCTTTCTACCTGTATACTTTCCTTTTTGTTTAGCTATTTCTATTCCTTCCCTCTGTCTTTGAAGTATATATTCTCGTTCAAGTTCTGCTACTGCTCCAAATACTGTTAACATAAATTTCCCAGTAGATGTAGAGGTATCAATATTTTCTTTTTGACTAATAAACTCTACCTCTTTACTATTTAAAACATCTATCAATTCTAGTAAATCCTTTGTATTACGAGCAAATCTAGAAATTGATTCTACAATAATACTATCCCCTCTTCTTGCATATTCCATCATTTTCTTTAATTCTGGTCTTTCCTTATTCTTACCACTAATCTTATCAATGAACAATTCATCAACCTGTAGGTTCTTCATTAATATTTCTTGTCTAATTGTATTTTGTTCTACAGTACTTACTCTAACATATCCCAGTTTCATTTTATCCTCCAAAACAAAGAAGTGTACCAATAGGGTTATCATTCATATTGCTATATATTAAAATAGCAAAAATGACCCTATTGGTACACTTTATTATATTATCATATGGGTATAGTCTAATGGTACAGATTTTTAAATTGCTTGATATCTTCCTTCTAAAACAATTTATTATAATCTGTAAGTAAAAGCTACTTTTTCAAAAGTGTTATTAACGTATTCATACGCACAGCACCTCTGGTTTTTCTCGTACTATATGCAATTTGTTCAGAATATTGATTTTGCCTTTCTATAGCATCAAAAGAACGTTCTGCATATTCCAATTGTTGTTCTTGTATTCTTTTCATTTCATTTATACTTTCTAATTGTTCTTTATTGATGTCTTCAATCCTACTCTTATGTAGATAATTTTCATAGAGATTCATTGCTTCTTTTAATGAATCAGCTCTGTTATTTTTTACTACATTTATAAAATAAGTAATTGATTCACTATCAAAATATTCAGGTGAAATTAAACTGTTTGCTTTTTCAAATTTATTAGTACAATATAGTTCTTTCCCTAAACTTATATAGTATTCTTTAGTCTCATTTAATTTTTCTATTGCTTCTTGACGATAGTTTAATGCAGTTTCAATCTTTCCTTTTTTAGAACAAAGTTCTATTATATATGCTATGCCAATGCAAGTAATAAACAAGAGAAGCATAGGTACAAATGGTGCACCATAATATATACTGAAAACAAAAATAACAAGTCCTATAACTATAATTGCACAGGCTACATCAGATAACCCTGTCTCTATTTCTTTAGCTTTTTCTTCTACAATCACATAACCTTGTTCTATCTTTTCAATATTATTTGCTACATCCTCTAATTTTGTTACTATGTTATGTGCATTTTCTAGTTCAGTAATAAGCGTACTTTTAATCATAGATTGTCTCCTTATTAAATTTATACTTTATTGATATTTATTATTTAATTTGTACATTAAAACTAGACTAGTAATAAAAATAACCAGTCTAGCTAAATCAAGTATAATACTATATAAATACATTTTAACAGCTTACAATTAATATTATTTTTTTCTTAAATCATCTAATTTCTCTTGATTTCTTTTAGCATTAGCGTAATTATCACTTGCCTTTTTATAGTGTTCTCCTCCATCACCATTTTTTGCTTTAGCCCATTCCTCATCACCTTTACTAGTCCAACGATTAACTGCATCTTCGTAATTTTTTTCACTTCGAATTCCCATATATTCCTCCTTTTTTTAAATGCTTATAATAATGTAAATTATTATAATAAATGTTTTTTATCTTAAAATAGAAAGTTAATAACTTTCAATTTTAGATACAATTCAAATTAATTTTTTACTTCTAAACACTTAATATAACTTGCTATAAATTGTCTATTTGCTTTTAGATAATACTGTTAGTCCGAAAACAATCGTTAGTAAAATCCCCAATGGTCCTGCTATAAATAAGAATACAATTCCACATATAATAATTAAGGCTATACTATCAAATTTCATTTTTAATCCTCATTTTTAATCGTTATTTTTATGATTTATTAATCAGAGTTTATTTTTCTCTTTAATAACTGTATTAAATGTTTTTCAGTATAATCATAATCTAATGCTAATTTCTTAATATTAGCACTATCATTGCTTCTCAAAACTTGATTTATGACATAATCAGACGAAAATAATCGTTTAGGAAATGTGATCTGTTGTCCACGCATATTTTTAAATATCTCATATGTCTTCTCTTCACCAATTATTTCTGCTAACTCTTTATATATAGGCATAAATCCTTCTTTTATTAATTTCTTCTCATCCATATATCCACCTTAGCTTAAAAGTTACTTTTGATTATTGTACATAATTCCATTTTGTTTTTCATTGATATTTCATCTTGTAAACACTCTTCTTTTTTCTCTTATTTTTATAACAATAAAATAGACAGCCTATATCAGCTGTCTATACTTAACTACTCCTTTAAATACATTGATGAATTCCCATCAAATGATACTATATTTTCTTCTCTTAAACTAAAGTAATTTTCTTCTCCAACTACAATATGGTCTAAAACTGGTATGCCCAGTATATTCCCTACATCAATCAATCTTTTAGTAACTGATATATCTTCTTTTGATGGAGCACAATCTCCACTAACATGATTATGAAAAACTAAAATATGTACTGCATTTGAAATGATAGCCGACTTAAAAACTTCCCTCGGAGAAACAATACAGGTGTTAACATTTCCTAAAGCCACTACTTCAATTAGCAATGGGTTACATTTTGAATCTAAAGACATGGCTACTAACATTTCACGGTCAATATTTTCATATAATTTTCTTACTAATTCTGCTGCCAATGTCGGTGTATTAACCTTTTTCAAATCGAATAATATTGATTTTTCCTTAAATATTTTTGTAGTAACTAATCGAATACATTTTCTTTGTCCATTTCCATTATCTAACGTTAAATTCTCTAATTTTTCCATCATATATTCTCCCTTAAACAAATATAGTATATTGATATCAATATAATAATATATATTTATAAAATCTTATTTTATCATAAAAAATTATATGAGGTTTTACTATGAGCCGTTGTGAACAGACACTCTGCTCTCTAGAGCAAATATATAATATATGATTGAAATATAATAAGTTGTCATTAGAAATAATTTATTATTCATCTTTAATACTTGTTTTTAAGTTCTTGTTTTATACATTCTTTAGCATATTCCTTAAATAATTCCAAGTCTACACTTCCTTCACGATACATAGTTCCATTCACATAAGATACTGTATTAAAACAAAAGTGAATATGTAAGTAGCTAGTATCTGTATGGACAGCAAAAAAAGCTTGGTAATCACAATAATAGTTTGTTACCTGATATGCTAAATTTATAGCTTGTTCAGGCGTAAATACTTCCTCAATCATATCAAATGCTAAGATACAATGTCTGACTTGTCTACCTTGAATTTTCTCATATAATTTTTTAATTCTATAGAAATCTGCAATTACTGTATCTGCACTATATATATTAACTCCCATACCCCCAACATAAATTTTATTGTTAATATCGGGGCGAATAAAGTAATTTATTACCTTCTCTACTGCATCATTATTATCATAACTACTTTCTACAAACTGAATATGTGCCATATCTGTTCCATCCATTTCTCTACTATATCTATTTTTACTGTATCTGATAATTTATTTTTATTAATTTCTGACCTAATATCGCATAGTGCCGAAGCTACTCTTTTCGTAACACAATTTTCATATAATTTACTATTATCATTTAATGCAGATTGTACAATATATGCATTTTTCGACATATTGTATTTCTCAGCATTTTCTTTTATATTTTTCAGCTCCTCTTGCTTCACTCTAACTGAAAAAGTTATACTCTTTTCTTCATTCCTACTTTCATTACTCATTTTAGTACTCATATGTAATCCTCCTAAATATATTTACACTTCTTTTATAGTTTCCCTTTTATATATCTATTTACTATGTATTTATATCTTATTATCTATATCCATATATTTATCTATATATTTATCTATATTATTTTATAGACAGTATTTCTACCAAGTTAATGCATTTGTAACACATTTTTGCATCAACTTAGACCCAAGTTTTTTACAAATATGTTACTCTTATAATAATTTATTACAATTTTTCATTTATTAGCAATTCATAAACATTACTATAATTTATTTTAGATATTGCTTATTGCTTCATCTAACAAACACTTCTTAATTTCATTTGATAGACTTGATTTACTGAGTATGCTTTCAACCGATTTCAAATAAAATTGATTAGTTATATCTTGAACTCCTTTTTCTTTTTGTTCATCATCAGGATAATGCATTATAATATTTATTTTCTTCACAAAAATCACACACCTTTTTATCTCTGCTTATATTTACGCTGTTTAGAGATATGTAAGAACATCTAGCGCATTACTTTTGTGTTATATATCTATCATTTTTTTATTATTTATATTTTAGACATTGCTAATATATTGAAATAATACTCCAATAATTATATAATTAATTATATTTTTCTGGTACATAGACAATTTTGGTACATGAATATTTTACATTTTTTTACTTTCGAAAGATAAAAAGAAAAGAGGAATTTGAAATATGAATAAAGTTGATGGTGCTTTAGATAGGATCCAAAATGTAATGGATATACGAAAAAAAAAGAATGATAATATACAAAAGGAAAAACTTATACGTGATAATTACAATATATCCGTCACAGAATATTGTCGACTTAATAACTTAACTGAAAGTGTTTTTTGTATGCCCTTTAAATATTTTTGTATCGTTCAAGGTAAAGTATATCTATTAACTAATGGAAACCTTGACTTACAAAATACAAAACTTGCTTTTGATAAGTTAAATTTACCTCATACTATGGACTTCAAAGCAGAAGATAAACTTGTTAAACTCTTATTTAACTTGTTAAATTTTTACACACCTAGAGATAAGGATTATTCAACGTTAATCAAAGGTTATCATTTTCTCCATAGTCCTGATAGATTCGTTCCTTTTCTTGTGCACCCTCTAGATTATTTTGCTATATATGATAAGAATCTGTATTATATGAACTATTCACATCCCTACATTATTAATGATTCTTTTCCCTTAATACTAGTAAATTCAGAGATGCTATCTGGCTTATTCCAATTTTACGCTTTTGGTGTACCAAATAGTTCCTTATCAAAGCAAATTCTTAATTATATGAAAATGCAATTCAAATCACAATTTCGTATACTTGATATTTCAGATGAAATTATATTTTATAACTACAATAACACTGTATACCAAGTCACTTATGACTCTGCAAGTTCTGGCTATAGTGCTTCAGAATGGAAACAGAATGACAATTTTTATAAGCAATCATTAATTAATAATCCTATAATTTGTAATTCCATTGATACTGAAACTATTGAATTTCTATATAAACTAACTGATGGTAATATTTCAATATTGAATCAATTTTCTTGTTTGATTACTGATTTATTAACACAAAATAATATTAATAAAAAGCTTCATATTATAATAGCTGACTCGTCCGTGCATAGTCTTATTAAAAATTTAATTAATTATATCGCCAATCAATACTTACCAACTAAAAGTATAA
Organism: Anaerocolumna sp.; assembly: GCA_047972335.1. Classification (GTDB taxonomy): domain Bacteria; phylum Bacillota; class Clostridia; order Lachnospirales; family Lachnospiraceae; genus Anaerocolumna. The sequence continues at coordinate 7,815 of JBKEAO010000100.1, forward strand.
AAGACTTATTATCACGAAAATCTTTTCTAGAATCATTGCAATCCAAATCCTGTCAGTTTAAAGGAGTATATTGTGATATAGATAATATTTCTATACCACAAAGTAAAGTAAAGGTTTTAAACAAATATATTAAAGGTAAAAATATCAAGTTTCAGGATAATAGCAATGTTATATTAAATTTTAGTAATAATAATGCCCTTATTACTATTACAGATAATTATAAGATAGTATCATCCATTGAGAAAAATTTTGATGCAAATACCATTAATTTATCTCATCTTGAAATTAATAATTTTCCTACTGTAAATAATGTACCTATATTATTAGATTGGATTAAATTACCTCTAGCGTTACATGGTCAAAATATTATTTATGGAAGAAATACTACTTTAAAGCAAAAAAAAGAATCGTCAATTGATTCAATATTAATTAAATTTTTGAAGGATACATGTATTATACAAGACGACAAATTCATATTTGGCTCAGATTTATGGAATGTATACGAAAGATATCATCAAACTAGACTTAATGGAGAGATTATAGAAAAGAAATTTTTTATGGACAACCTAAAAAGAATTATAGAGATTGATCCCACACTGAAAGGAATTATATATAGAAGACCTCATAAAAAAGGTCTACCTAATAAATGGGCTTTTACAGGTATTACCTTTAATGGTTCTACCATAGAAGCTTCATCATCTCTTGATAATGCTTCATTTGATGATTCAAAATACAATGAATTTAGAGATGCTTTATTTAATATAAATAAATTAATTCCCAGTACTTTCTTAAATAATTGAATTACTGTATGTACCAGACTATTTTTATATTTAATAGTTTGGTACATACGCTATTTTACTTTATTAAAAGCCAAACTTTATAAGGTACTTTAGCTTTTCCACTTTCGTATGTTTTGTAATTGCTATATGGAATATTTAATTTTTGAGAATACCTTAACTGTGATAATTTATGTTTCATTCTCAATATTTTTAGATATGAACCTCCATTTACTTTATCAAGAAAAACATGATAATCGTTACAAAAATAATATTCATTAACTTGAAAAACGTTTGCTATTCTCTTTAAATTTTCAATATTCATACTAGCCTCTTCATATTCAATATTTACATATCTCATCATAGTATCACGACTACATCCTATTCTACGGCTTAATTCCACATATGACATATTATTCTTTCTGACATGATATTGAATACGATAAGCTATATACTTCATTTTTTCCTCATCATACTCATGCATCCCCTTAAAAACCTTTGAAGACTTGGTTAAAACTGACCTACTATTTGTTTCCACTACTACACCATCTGTAAGTCAACCCTTTTATCTCTAATAGCTGGGTTAATTAGCCCTGACTCTGGCGAAATCATTATAAATAATAAGGATATTAAATCATCAGGGAAGAATATTGGCTATATGCTACAAAAGGATCACCTTCTAGAATGGAGATCCACATTAAAAAACCTAACCTTAGGACTAGAAATACAACATAAATTAACAGAAAGCAGTTATGTTGTTATCAATGATCTGCTATCAACTTATGGTCTTATCACATTTAAAAA
>JBKEAO010000094.1:0-47423 GCA_047972335.1 Anaerocolumna sp.
TATTGGCAATTATGTCATTTACCTTAAATCGTGTATTTACAGAGTGGTATAGAAATCAAGGTTATACCTTTACCATAACCTCTTCGACGGCTTTTGATCACAAATGGATGAGAGGCCGTAATATCTATGACACGATAAATACCGCTGTAGATCAGGTTTTTAACAACTACCTATCAAGGCCCAACGTAAGGCAACCCATTCTAACCCAATACTGTGATGGAAGAAATGTTACCTGTCCTGGATGGATGACCCAATGGGGTTCAAAAACACTAGGGGATGAAGGTAAAAGCGCGATTGAAATTCTTAGAAATTATTATGGTTCTAATATGTTTATCAATTCTGCAGAGCAGGTATCAGGTGTACCAACCTCTTGGCCAGGTGCTAATCTAACTGTTGGATCTAGAGGAGATAGTGTAAGACAGATGCAAGAACAACTAAATGCTATTGCAAATGTGTATACTGCTATTCCAACCATAGCAGTTGACGGTGCATTTGGACCTCAAACAGAAGAAGCAGTAAAAGCCTTTCAGGAAGTCTTTGGACTCCCCTCTAATGGAATCGTTGATTTGCCAACCTGGTATAGGATATCTCAGTTATATGTTGCTGTCACAAGAATAGCAGAGTTAAATTAAATTCATCATAGACACAACTATAAAAAGACAGAAAAACCCTCATAAAGTAAAAAGGAATTAAGAATCTATATGTAAGCAGAGCTATGTTTCGTTATAAGGAGAGACATAGCTCTTGTCATAACCTATTATATGTACTAATGCTATCAGTAAATAAATTTTATAAGTAATATAATATTTATTTTCATAAACTATTAGGGTTTATAGCAGGCGATGTGAATATATATACTGATTTGCTCACATAATATACGAAAGGAAAATTTGTGTTAAATATTAATATAAACCCAAATAAAACTGTATTAAAAGGAAAAAAATAAGAGGAAGATATGAAAAACATCTTGATTATTTCTTTGAATTAATTTATAATTATAAAAAAATATGAATATTAATTACATTTTATAAAAAATAATAAAAAGCTTGTATTTTGAACGAAGATATGATAGAATTTTAGCAATTTGGGTACCTGTAGGCTGATATTTGGAGAAGTATATGAAATGTAATTTGAGTATACCTCTTTTTTTACGGGCAAATTAAGGAAAATCTGAATCTTATATACATTTTTGAAAGGAACAGGAGGAAGTTATGAAAGCTTTTCTAATACTAGAAGACGGTAATGTATTTACAGGAACAAGCATTGGTCAGGCAAGAGACGTGATTAGTGAAATTGTGTTTAACACGTCAATGGCGGGATATTTAGAGGTGCTTACTGATCCATCTTATGCAGGACAGGCAGTCGTTATGACATACCCGTTAATAGGAAACTATGGTGTTTGCACAAATGATATGGAATCGAAAAGACCATGGGTGGATGGATATATCGTTAGGGAAATAGCAAGACGTCCAAGTAACTTCCGAAGCGAAGGAACCATAGAGGACTTTTTAACAAAATGGGAAATACCTGGAATAGCTGGGGTTGATACAAGAGCACTCACTAAGGTATTAAGAGAAAAAGGTACTATGAATGGTTTGATTACAACAAGAGAAGATTATGTACTTTCTGATGTAATAAGTGAATTAAAGAACCATAAAGTAAGTAAAGTTGTAGAAAAGGTAACTTGTCAGGAGAAAAAGACTTACCTATCTAAAGAGTACAATCCTTCCGATGCTGATTTAGCAAGAAGTGGTTTAAAAACAAATCCTTACAAGATGGGCGATTTTAAAGTAGCTCTTTTAGATTATGGCTCCAAAGATAATATTACTGATTGTTTGTTAAAACGTGGGTGTGATGTTACAGTATACCCAGCCTTTACAAAAGCGGAAGAAATTCTTTCAGATAAACCTGATGGAATTATGTTATCCAACGGACCTGGAGATCCAAAAGAATGTGTTGAAATTATAGAAGAAATAAAAAAGATGTATCAAAGTGATACGCCTATTTTCGCAATATGTTTAGGACATCAGTTAATGGCCTTGGCCAATGGTGCTGATACACAGAAGATGAAATATGGGCATAGAGGTGCAAACCATCCAGTGAAGGATTTGAATTCTGGAAGAGTTTATATCTCTTCTCAAAATCATGGCTATGTAGTAGAAGATGGAACCATGAGAGAAGACATTGCAGAAAAAAGTTTTATAAATGCCAATGATGGAACCATTGAAGGGTATCATTACTTGGGAAAAAATATCTTTACCGTACAGTTTCACCCTGAGGCTTGTGCAGGCCCACAGGATTCCGAGTTTCTTTTTGACGAGTTTATTCAGATGATGGAGGTGCATGGATGCCAAAAATAGATGATATTAAAAAGGTATTGGTGATTGGTTCCGGACCAATTATTATCGGCCAGGCTGCAGAATTTGACTATGCTGGTACACAGGCTTGCCGTTCTTTGAAAGAAGAAGGTGTAGAAGTTGTATTAGTAAATTCTAATCCTGCAACTATTATGACAGATAAAGATATAGCAGATATTGTTTATATAGAGCCACTTACGCCAGACGTAGTGAAAAAAATACTTTTAAAAGAAAAACCAGACAGTGTGCTTCCTACTCTTGGTGGTCAGGCTGCTCTTAACATAGCAATGGAATTAGAAGAATCAGGATTTTTACGAGACAATGATATTAGACTGATTGGTACTACTTCTGAAACCATTAAAAAGGCAGAGGATCGTCTTGAATTTAAGCTGACCATGGAAAAAATCGGTGAACCTTGTGCAGCAAGTACTGTTGTAACAACGGTTGCTGATGCGGTAGCTTTTGCTAAAACCATTGATTATCCTGTAGTTGTTCGTCCTGCTTATACACTAGGAGGAAGCGGTGGTGGTATTGCTGCCAGTGAAGAACAATTAAAAGAAATATGTGCCAACGGACTTAGACTTAGTCGTGTAGGTCAGTGCTTAATTGAAAGATGTATTGCAGGTTGGAAAGAAATAGAATATGAAGTAATGCGTGATAAACAAGGTAACTGCATTACAGTTTGTAACATGGAAAATATCGACCCTGTTGGTGTTCATACAGGAGATAGTATCGTAGTAGCGCCTTCCCAGACTTTATCTGATAAGGAATATCAAATGCTTAGAAGTTCTGCATTAAATATTATTACAGAACTTAATATCACTGGCGGTTGTAATGTACAGTACGCCCTACATCCAGATACCTTTGAATACTGTGTAATTGAAGTTAACCCAAGAGTGAGTCGTTCTTCTGCACTAGCTTCTAAAGCCACTGGATATCCAATTGCAAAAGTAGCAGCAAAAATTGCCCTAGGTTACAATCTAGATGAAATCAGTAATGCCATAACAGGAAAGACTTATGCAAGTTTTGAGCCTGCTCTTGATTATGTAGTAGTTAAAATACCTAAGTGGCCTTTCGATAAATTCATAATGGCGAAAAGAACCCTAACTACACAGATGAAAGCTACTGGTGAAGTTATGAGTATCTGTACTAATTTTGAAGGGGCATTGATGAAAGCCTTAAGATCCTTAGAACAGAATATTTATAGTTTAAACTATGGTGGTTATTCAGAAGATTCTGTTGAAGATATCAGGGAAAAACTACATCAAATAGATGATAGACGATTATTTGTTGTTGCAGAAGCCATCCGTAAGGGTATCTCCTTTGATGAAATTTTTTCCATTACAAAAATTGATAGATGGTTTTTAGATAAAATAGCAATTCTGGTGGAAATGGAACAGGATTTAAAAACCAAGCCATTAACTTATGAACTCATCGCAGAAGCTAAAAGATTAGAATTCCCTGATAGAGTCATAGCAGAATTTACTGGTAAATCACTTCAAGAGATTAAGACATTAAGAAAAGAAGAATATAAAATAACAGCTGCCTATAAAATGGTTGATACCTGTGCCGCTGAGTTTGAAGCAAGTACACCATACTATTATTCTTGTTTTGGCAGTGAAAATGAAGTAGATGCTGTTAAGACCAAGAAGAGAGTTATGGTTCTAGGATCTGGTCCAATTAGAATCGGTCAAGGTATAGAGTTTGATTACTGCTCCGTTCATAGTGTATGGGCACTACGAAAAGCAGGCTATGAAACCATTATTGTGAACAATAATCCTGAGACAGTAAGTACAGATTTTGATATTGCAGACAAACTCTATTTTGAACCACTTACACCTGAAGATGTGGAAAGTATTGTAGATCTTGAAAAACCTGATGGCGCGGTAGTACAATTTGGTGGTCAAACAGCTATTAAATTAACAGAAGCACTTCTTAAAATGGGTGTGCCAATCCTTGGAACTTCTGCAGAGAATGTTGATGCAGCAGAAGATAGAGAACTATTTGATGCCATATTAGAAGAATGCTGTATTCCAAGACCTGCTGGTAAAACTGTTTATACAACAGAAGAAGCAATAAAAGTTGCAAATGAATTAGGATATCCAGTACTCGTAAGACCTTCTTATGTACTAGGTGGTCAGGGTATGCAAATCGCCATATCTGATGAGGATATTAAAGAGTTCATGGACATTATTAACTTAAATGTACAAGAACATCCAATCCTAGTAGATAAATATCTAATGGGTAAAGAGGTGGAAGTAGATGCAGTATGTGATGGAGAAGACATTTTAATACCTGGAATTATGGAACATGTGGAAAGAGCCGGTATCCATTCAGGAGATAGTATATCTGTTTACCCAGCACAAAATATTACAGATAAGATTGCCAATGTAATTGTTGATTATACAAGAAAACTTGCTAAGTCACTTCATGTCATTGGGTTAATTAACATACAATTTATTGTATATCAGGATGAAGTATATGTGATAGAAGTAAATCCTCGTTCTAGTAGAACCGTTCCATATATTAGTAAGGTTACAGGTATACCAATTGTATCCTTAGCTTCTAATGTAATATTAGGCGCTAAAGTAAAAGACTTAGGTTATGGAACAGGACTTGCTAAAAAAGCTGACTATATTGCCATTAAAATGCCTGTGTTCTCCTTTGAAAAATTATATGGTGCAGACATAAGCCTTGGACCAGAAATGAAGTCAACAGGAGAGTGTTTAGGAATTGCTAAAACCTTTAATGAAGCGTTATATAAAGCCTTCCTTGGCGCTGGCATCAATCTTCCAAAGCATAAGAAGATGATCATGACAGTAAAAGATGCTGATAAATTAGAAGCAGTTGAAGTAGGTAAGAGATTTAAAAACCTAGGTTATGAAATATATGCAACAAGAAGTACAGCTAAGTTCCTAAACGATAATGGTGTAGAAGCAATTCCTGTAAATAAACTTGAGAATGAAGCACCAACCATTATAGATTTAATTATGGGACATGAGATAGACCTAGTAATTGATACCCCTACACAAGGAAGGGATAAATCAAGAGATGGCTTCCTAATTCGTAGAACATCAATAGAAAATGGTGTAACTTGTCTTACTTCCTTAGACACAGCAAATGCACTGCTAACAAGTCTTGAAAATGGAAGTATGGAGAATTTATCACTGATTGATATTGCTAAGGTATAATCATTTTAGCTAAAAGAAGAAACAAAAAGTGTTGTAATTTAGGGCTTCAGCTTTGTAAGGTAACCATTCTAAATGAAGAAAAACCTTTCAAAGCTGGAGCCTATCCCATTTGTGTAAAAAATCTCTTTTATGTTTGGTGAATAATAATTTATATGAAAAGGAAAAGCTATTGATCACCTGTTTGTGCTTCAATCAATGGTTAGACAATGGTATTATTCCTTAAGTATCCCCTCTTAAGCTATCAAAGGAATTATACAAATCCAATATCCCAAATCCCCAATCTCTGTTAGGGTAGGTGACGTTAGGATCTCTTTTGGCCCCTCTTAATAAGAGATTTTTGACCTCTACACTATCTAACTGATAGGTATAGCCAGGGCCTTCACCCCATTCGAGGATAAGTGCAGCAACGCCTGTTGTGTGAGCAGCAGCAATACTTGTTCCAGTTGCTGTGGTGTATCCATTATTAAGCGCTGGCACTACAAGATTAACCCCTGGCGCAGCTAGGTCTGGATTAATACCATTATTTCTTGTAAAGCCTCTGCTGGCATTTAGATATAAACTATTGTTGGAATAATCATAGGCAGTCATAACAATGGGTATTGTAGCATTTCCAGGTGAGGTTAAGGTTGTATATGGATTGGGTTCTAAAAAGACCACTTCCGTATCTAAAAAGTTTGTTATTGGTAACCACATATGAAAATTAGAATCCAGGTCATTGTTAGAATACACACGAAATCTCCAGATTCCTTCTGTGGGAGAAGTAAACCGAAGGAGGATCAGTTGATCCCCTGTTTGGGCTTCGATTAATTGATAATCTACATAAATTACTGTCTGTTCAAAAATAAAACGGATGACTCTGGTTTCGCCAATACGTGCAGGAATTCTAGGTATAAACTCACCTGTAGGGGAGAGGATATCTAAGGAAAATGTACTAGGGGCGCCACCCCATAATTCCATGCTAAAGCCCGAAGAATTAGGGCCCACTCTAAGTTCAACAGTTGCAAAGTCCGTACCACTTAATATAGAACCAAAGAAATGGTGGGCTCTATTTCCTTCATTGCCTGCTGCAATGGTGATGGCATATCCTCTGCTATCAGCGATTAAGGATAAATAACTGCTTAAGATGCCTCTTTCATCATGGGCTCCTTGTGAAGTTCCAAATCCGATGCATATGGAAATTGGTTTATTTTGCGCATTGGCAGTAGAGATGAGATAATTAATGCCAAACATAATATCTACTTCTGAATAACAGACTGGTTCTTCTGGAATCCTATAGAATTCTCTTAAAAATCTCTTGGCTTCTTTTAATTTCACAACTACAATTTGTGAATCTTGTGCAATTCCTGAAAAGTTATTAGAAAGGCTTGGATTACCCGCTGCAATGCCAGCAAGCATAGTTCCATGACCATTTTCATCTGTGCTTGGTACAATAGATAAAGGATCAGCGTTTTGTAATGCCAAATCGATTTGTTCCTTGTTATACTCTGAACCATACAAAAAACCAGAAGGAGGTGTACCAGATTGTATGGTCTGATCCCAAATAGATAGAATTTTAGAAGTACCGTCGGCCCGAACGAAGGCTTCATGGGTATATTCAATACCTGTATCTATAATCCCAATGAGTGTATTTCTTCCGAGTAAACTAAATGCAGGGATATTTCTTAATCTAGTAATGCCAGAAGCCTCTAAACTTCCTGTATCCAGTAACCCAAAACAACTGGGGAAAACTCCATAACCATAATTTTGAATAATATTAGCTGGTAGATTACTAATTGGAGTAAATACAGCAGCATGGGTATTGTTTATTCTAGAATGACAAGAGTTAGTTGCTGAAGTAAAACGATCTAAATTTTGACCATATTCTATAATAAAATCTGTATAATCTTCACTTAGAATAAATTCTCTACAATCTTGATCCAAGGCCTCATCTCCAATATGATAGGGTTTATTATATAAATATATGAAAGGGGCTAGGTATTATTCATGAATAGTAACTATTGCCACCAATCTTTTGGGTTTTTTAGGTTGTCGGTTAAAAATAATCATGTTATAATTATTATGATTATTATAACGTAACAGCGCAAGGAAGATAAATACCAAAAGGACAAAGGCGAATGGAAAACAATCAAATGAGGGAATTTGAGAAACAAGATAGTCTTACCAGACTATATAACAAAGAGTATAGCCGTACTATTATTGAAGATTTTTTAAAGACACAAGATTTAACTTCACATCATGCTCTTATGATTGTTGACATCGATAATTTTGAGACGATAAATGAAAATCTGGGCTATCTTTTTGGAGATACAGTATTGGTAAATATAGCGGATGCCTTAAGAAGTAATTTTTATGATACAGATATAGCGGGGCGTATTGGAGGAGATGAGTTTCTTATTTTTATAAAGAATATCAACACTTCTGCCCTTTTAAAGGAAAAGGCACAAAAAATAAATTCTGTGTTTACGAATACATATACAGGTGAAGACCAAAGTTATCAGATGTCTTGTAGTATTGGTATTTCAGTCTATCCAGAGGATGGTCTGGATTATTTGCAACTATTTTTAAAGGCAGATGCAGCCCTTATGCATACCCGGAAAAACAAAGGGAATTTTTATACATTTTATGATTGTATTTTAGAACCACATACATATATAGATATGGGCTCCTATGAGCAATATAAGATAAGCAAGACAAGAGCTTATGGAAGTAGTCATTTTGACAAGGAGATTACAGCCTTTGCTTTTGATATTATGTCAAGAACAAAAGATGTAAATAGTGCTATAAACTTACTTCTAAATAAAGTCAGAGTTCAGTTTGATTGTGACCAAATATGTATATTTGAATATGGCCATAACTTATCAGAATACCATCTGACTTATTTTGTGTCTAAGGATGGAATGGCAGTAGACCCCCTTCTTAACAAGCAGTTTCAAGAGAAACTTCACAACCAAGACCATGAGTTTAATGAAAGTGGTATCAACTGTATCAATGATATTAAGTCATTACCAAGCAAAGCAAAGGAAGATTTGGAAAGTCTTGGGATACAGGCTTTATTACAATGTGGTATTTTTGAAAATGGTGTAAAGAAAGGGTATATTAGTATACATGATTTGGAAAAACCTAGATATTATACACAGTACGAACTGGATTCTTTAATTACCATTACTAAAATTATCTCCTCTTATTTGCTTAAAATGAGAGCTTCTGAACATGCCAGCAGACAGTTGTACAAGATAAAGAATTTTGATTCTTTAACGGGACTTCCCTCATTCCATAAATTTAAGAAAGATGTAAGAGAATTAATTCGAAGCAACCAAGATGCAAAGTATGCAATGATTTATTCAGATATTACCCAGTTTAAGTATATTAACAATACACTAGGGTTTGATACAGGGGATAAGATCCTATGTGATTTTGCAAAGATTATTTCTGGTGAAGATATGAAAAATGAGGCCGTAGCAAGGATATCAGAGGATAATTTTATATCCCTTAAAAAGTACTACGATGAAGAGACTTTAGTTATGTATATTGAACAGATGAATGAACGGTTTCAACTAAGTCAAAAAGCTAAGTATCCTGGTACAAAATTTATCATTGCAAGTGGAATATCTATCATGAATAACACAGAAGACATTTCAGTGGCAGTAGATAATGCAGATATCGCAAGGAAAAGTATTAAAAATTTGCCCAAATCTAGTTATAAATTTTTTGAAGTTTCCATGAAACAAAAGCTTCAGTGGGAAGCAGAGATTAATAATTCCATGGAACAGGCTTTAAAAGATGGAGAGTTTATTGTATATCTTCAACCAAAAATTGGCCTTAGTGATAACAAATTAGTAGGTGCAGAAGCCCTTGTTAGGTGGAAAAAGGGTGATGTTTTAATACCACCCAATGAGTTTATTCCAATCTTTGAAAACAATGGTTTTATTGTGAATTTGGATTTTTATATTTATGAAGAAGTTTGTAAGGTAATTAAAAGATGGATGGACGATCAGCAAGACATTGTACCTATTTCTGTGAATGTTTCAAGAGCCCATTTAAATGATGAGAACTTTGTTTATGATATTAAAAATCTGGTAGATGCCTATGAGATCCCCTATCACTTACTTGAACTAGAATTAACCGAAAGTATATTTTTAAACAATACAGAAGTTGCCTTAACCACTATGAAAACCTTACGAAAGTTGGGTTTTGGTGTATCTATTGATGATTTTGGAGCAGGATATTCTTCTCTTAACTTATTAAAAGATATGGCCACAGATGTTATTAAGTTAGACAAAGAATTTTTTGGTAAAGGCGATATGCAAAAAGAAGAAAAAATCATTTTATCAAGCATCATAAGTATGGCAAAACAATTGAATATGAAGGTGCTATCAGAAGGTGTGGAAACCCAGAAACAATCTGATTTTTTAAAGAGTGTTTTGTGTGATATGGCACAAGGGTATCTTTATTCAAAACCGTTACCTGTTAAAGAGTTTGAAAAGCTAATGTTTGGAACAACTAATAATTAAGGTATTTTCTATATGATTTTAAGGATTAAATTATCCCTCATACATGTGTATAATAGAGGTTATACTATAAGCATACACATGTAAGGGGATTTTTTTGATGAAGGACAGATTGTGGTACAAAAGAAGAAAAACATGATGAAGCATCTGTTCTTGCCAACGTTACTTGGGGTGGCAATGGTGGAGTCAGTGGACGACCTACAAGGGAGGACTCCTATCAACCTGCCGGTGATTTTAAATTCCAGCTAGATCAAGAGGAAGTTACGAATTATCAAAGCGAGTTGGATTTATAGAAGGCACTTGTAACAGTTTCCTATCATATATGACATTGATGTTAAAAGGTACTTGTTCTAAACTTTAATTAGGTTTTAGATTTCATTGAGTTAGCAGTTAGTATAATAAAATAAGAAAGGCTAGGTAGGTTAATTATGAAATTTAGCAATGGTTGTTGGTTAAGCAAGGAAAACACAGAAAATTTTAGTCCGGCGGAAATTTATGAGTCAAGGATAACGAACAATAGCGTAACATTTAATGCGCCCACTCATAAAATACGTCACAGAGGGGATACCCTTGGAGGCCCTAATCTTACAATTAAAGTGACTGCACCTGCTAAAGAAGTGTTAAGGATACAGACATTTCATTACATGGGAGTGAAAAATAAAGGACCTGAATTTGAGTTAGAGTACGCAAAAGATATCTCCCTTGAGATAGAAGAGACAGAGGATACATTTAAAATATCAAGTGGTTCTCTGAGTGTAGTATTTAAAAAAGAAGATGGAACTTTTGCATTTTTTAGAGATAATTATCCTCTTACTAAGAGTAAAAGTCGTGACTTAGCTTATATGAAAACAGATTATAAAGGTCTTGCATATGAAATTAATAATAAAGATGCTTATATGAGAGAACAATTAAACTTGTCTGTTGGAGAACTGATCTATGGACTTGGAGAGCGATTTACGCCCTTTATAAAGAATGGTCAGACGGTGGATATTTGGAATGAAGATGGTGGTACTTCAACAGAATTATCCTATAAAAACATACCATTTTATTTATCCAATAGAGGCTATGGTGTTTTGGTAAATAGTACAGACAAAGTATCCTTTGAAGTAAGTTCTGAAGCTGTAAAAAAAGTTGGCTTTAGTGTGCCAGGAGAAAGCCTTGATTATTTTATCTTTAATGGACCTACCATGAAAGAAGCTCTGGTAAGATATACAGATTTAACCGGTAAGCCAGCACTACCAGCTCCCTGGACTTTTGGATTATGGCTTTCTACCTCTTTTACAACCAACTATGATGAAAAAACAGTTACTAGCTTTGTAGATGGTATGGCAGATCGAGATATCCCTTTGCGTGTATTTCATTTTGACTGCTTTTGGATGAAGGGGTTTCACTGGTCAGATTTTAAATGGGATAACGAAGTATTCCCAGATCCTAAGGCGATGCTAACACGTCTGAAAGCAAAAGGTCTTAAGATCTGTGTTTGGATTAATTCTTATATAGCACAGGAATCTGTATTGTTTGAAGAAGGCATGGAAAAAGGTTATTTTGTAAAAAGAACCAATGGAGATGTATGGCAGTGGGATATGTGGCAGCCGGGAATGGCTTTGGTTGATTTTACAAATCCCGCAGCTTGTGAATGGTTTTCCAAGAAATTAGAAGAACTCATGGATATGGGTGTTGACTGTTTTAAAACTGACTTTGGTGAAAGAATACCAACAGAGGAAGTAGTGTATTATAACGGCGCTGACCCAGTAAAGATGCATAATTATTATACTTATCTATATAATAAAACAGTTTTTGAATTATTAGAGAGAAAAAGAGGAAAAGGCGAAGCCGTTTTATTTGCAAGAAGTGCAACAGTAGGCGGACAAAAATTCCCTGTACATTGGGGTGGAGATTGTTGGTCAGATTTTGAATCCATGTCCGAAAGCTTAAGAGGAGGATTGTCCCTTACGATGTCTGGTTTTGGATTTTGGAGTCATGATATTGGAGGCTTTGAAGATACTTCTACACCTGATGTATATAAGAGATGGGTGGCTTTTGGTTTGATGTCCTCTCACTCCAGATTACATGGAAGTTCCTCCTACCGTGTTCCATGGGCATATGATGAAGAATCTGTGGAGGTTGCAAGATATTTTACCAAATTAAAAGCATCCTTAATGCCCTACCTTTATAGAAATGCTGTAGATACAAGCATAACTGGGATTCCAACCATGAGAAGTATGGTACTTGAATTTATGGAAGATCCAACTTGTCAGTACTTGGATAAACAATATATGTTTGGTGATAATTTGTTAGTCGCACCAATCTTTAATGAAGAGGGTAAAGCAGAATACTATGTGCCAGAGGGGCAATGGACGAATTACCTTACGGGTGAAAAAGTAACAGGTGGAAGATGGATCAAAGAAAAACACAGTTATCTAAGTATACCGTGTCTTGTAAGAGAAAATTCCATTATTGCTGTAGGTGCAGTAGATAACAGACCTGATTATGATTATGAAAAGAATGTGACCTTAAAGGTTTATGAGCTTTTAGATGGGGTTGCGGCCACTACAAAAGTATATGGTAAAGATAGTAAACAGAAGATGTGTATTTCCATTCTAAAAACAAATCAGGAAATAACAATTGAGGTTGAAAACAAAGTTAATGGTAACCCCTATAAGATATATTTACATGGTGTAGCAAAAATAGCTGAGATTACAGGAGCAAAATACGAAGAGACGAGTGAAGGTACAGTGCTTCTTCCGGAATCTTTAGAGGAAACTCTTACAATTGTTTGTAAGTTGTCATAAGTAAGTCAAATGTTTAAAGGACTGTTTAAAATAATTGGTATATTACAAGGAATACTACGCAGCTAGATTCCAATGTAAATGCAGGATTTATTTTAAATAGTTCTTTTTATGGACTAATACTAGAAAAAATGTAATTTTTTCATTATAATTAGGATATGACTGATAATAGGATATGACTGATAATAGGATATGACTGAATCGTTACAAACAAAATTAAATAGAGTAGGAGCAAAATTGAAGATTAATATAAAATTTGATAAAAGTGATATTATAAGAATCGCAAAGATTGCAGCGGGTACTTGTTTATCCATCGTCCTCGCAGAATTTATAGGTCTAGCCTATAGTGCCTCAGCAGGCATCATTACATTACTTAGCATTCAAAATACAAAAAAAGAAACCATAACCATAGCACTTAAAAGAATTGTGGGATTTATCATAGCAGTTGTAATTGCCTATGGACTATTTCATATATTTGGGTATTATCCGATAACCTTTGGATGTTTTGTTTTTATTTTTATATTTTTGTGCTTCATCCTTAATATTTCAGAGGGAATCCCAATGTGTGCCGTATTAACCACACATTTTTTAATTGAAAAAAATATGAAGATTGATTTTATTATGAATGAATTTATGATCTTATTCATAGGAATCACAGTCGGCATCGTACTAAACCTTTTTATGCCAAGAAGTTTAGATAAAGTGAAAGTGCAAATGAGTAAGGTGGAAGAAAAGATTATAGTTATTTTGGAAAAAGAGGCAAAGGCTATCTTAATGCATGAAACAACAACTGTAAATGAGGAGCCAAGTTTGCTACTCTGCGATGTATCATTTGATTTGATGGATCTAAATGAATTATTAGAAGCAGGTCTTTCTAGTGCCTATGAAAATATGAATAATACACTTATGACGGATACACGGTATTATATTCAATATTTTACCATGAGAAAAAGCCAGTATGAAATACTAAATCATATGAGGGATAGAATTAGTAGACTTTCATTGATTCCAAAGCAAGCAGAGCCCGTTTCTGCATTTGTACAAAAAATAAGCTGTCAACTACATGAGTATAATAATGCAAGAGGGCTTTTAAAGGAATTAGAGGAGATACTCATTCATTTTAAAGATGAACCTAATCCAAGTACTAGGGAAGAATTTGAGAATAGGGCAGTGTTATTGTTACTTATGTATGATGTGGAGAATTTTTTGACCATAAAGAAAAACTTTGTTGATCACATGAATGAAAAGCAAATTAGAATGTTCTGGAATTAAATATACTATAAAAAGAGGGTATTTTTTACGAATATATTAGTATGTTTTACTTAGAACTACTGCAAAGGCTGATTCTCAATCAAAATTAACAGGAGATTATTCAGGTAAATATGTAGATGGTGAAAATATGAACGGTAATACTTCTTGGTCACTTGACAGTATAAATCCTGAAGGAAATGGAGAAATATTTCACTATTTATTCTGGATGCAATCTATGCAAAAGACGATGCAGAATTTGAGTCTATCATAGCTGAATTTAAGACAAAAGCAAAAGAACATGGTTATGATACTTGTATTAAATGATGTATGAACGAAGCTACTTTAAGAAAAGCAGCTGAAGCTGAAGTAGAAGTAGAACAGTAATTGTCTAAGGACAGTAAGAGTGTAGAGAAGGATAGAAAAATTAAGTTGTAGAAAATTAAAGTATAAAAAATTATGAATGGGTAAAGTAGTATAGAAAAGAAGTATTGAAGTCAAAAAATATATAAAAGAAGGGCTTTGCATAAAATAATGCAAAGCCCTTCTTTTAAAGTTTATTACTCAGACTTCATACAAAATATGCCGTTCTACTACTTGATTAAATCAGTATTTAGATTATCGAAATTATCGTGATCCAGGCATTTATATTATATTATTCAGCTGTTTCAGTGCCTTTGTCTTCTGTAGTGCCTTCATCTTCAGTACTATCTTCTGCTTCAGTTGTAGTTTCAGGAGTAGCTTCAGGAGTAGTAGTGGTTTCTACTAATGTAGTTTCACCCATTACGATTGCATCCCAAACATCTGCATTTTCTGTAATTGTATATTCAGCTTTGATTTCATCATATTTTACTGTAAAAGCATCGTTTTCTGCAGTCGCAATGGCTTCTTCAACAGCTGCATCATAAGTTTCTGTACTATTGTTATCTACCATCTTAATGACATACAATGCTGTTTCAGTTTCGATAATTCCATCAGCAATTTCATCATTTTCTAATGCTAATGCAGCTTCTTGATAGCTTTCTTCTGCACTGCCATCATCTTTTACAAAGTTTAATGTGCTTGTGCTTACAGTGATATCATCAGTTGATAAGGCAGTAGCAATATCAGCGAATGCATCCCCAGCTTTTGCTTGTTCTAGGGCAGAAGTAATTACATCTTTTGCCGCGGCTATTTCTTCCTCTGTTAAAGCTACTTGTTGATAACTTTCGTCATAGGTTACTGTTGGAACTACTAAATATTCAGTGTCATATTGTCTATTATCTTCTTTGCTAATTGAATCAGTAAGAGCCTGATCGTCAATATCAAAGCCTTCCACTAAATCGGTATAATATCTTTCACCGATGGCTAATTTTTCTTGTACGGCAGTAAGACTTTCTGTTGTAAAACCAGTAATTGCTAACTGTTCTTCAGAGATTTGTGATAATACGGATTCTGCATTGGTTTTAGCAGTAGTCTCTTCTTCTTCAGTGAGGGTGTAACCTTCTGCTACAGCTTTATCATATAGAATAGCATACATTACTGCAGTGTCCATTACATAGTCTTTCATTTGGTCACGAATAGTTATGCCTTCTTCAACTTCTGTATCCCAGTAACTTGTACCATAATATTGTTGATATAACTGTTCATATTGTTCGCCATTTGCCTCCATAGCGTAGATATAATACATCATTTCGTCCATATAAATCTTTTGGTCACCTACAGTTACTGCTAGTTGATTAGCAGTAGTTGTTTTATCCTTTTTGCTGCATCCTGTTGCGAATATCATTCCAATCACTAAGATAAGAACTAAGGCTTTGGAAATGATTCGTTTTGATTTTTTCACTTTACTTCCTCCATATTATATAATCTATTGATATGTCTTAAATACATATAGTATTTATTTTAATACATTTTCACTATAAGTCAAGTTGAATAAAAGAGTTCACAAAATCTACTTATATTAAGGTTCTTCTTTTATTTGGATAGCCACTAAATGAAAGATCAATTTATTTTGACTCATAATAAGGCCAAGGTTTCTTAAAACAGTTATTCATGTAATCTTCTTATGATCTTGTATATGGTACAATTTTCAATGACCAAAGGCTTTCTATGGGCAAAGAATATAATACCATCACTAGGGGCAAATATCTGAGAGATGACTTCCCCTTCTATAGGATCAACCACTTCTGCTAATAAATCACCAAAGGTGATTTCATCACCAGGCTCTTTAAACCTGCGATAGATTCCTGATACATCAGCACGAATCGGCATCAGGGTATCTTCTTCTAAAGTTGTTGCAATAAAACCATTATGACAATTATATTTAATAATACCCATTCGGGTAAGGAACCGTAGAACAGAAGAAACGGCCTGCTTGGCAGACTTTTCATCAATATAATCAGTAGCACTGGTATATACAGAAAAAGCATTGGTTCCATTCATCTGCCAGTTATAATTTAGAGTGCCAGTGTCAATGGGTTCAGGTTTTCTAGTAACTACAAAAGGTAAGCCAAAAAGGTTAGCAAGGCTGGAATTTTGAAAGCCTGTTTCCATCATTCTGACATGGGGAATAAAATCCCCCGGTGTATGAAAACTAGCAAACTGAATACCATAATTATAACCTTTTACCGCATCAAAAATACCAGCTGCAATTCTTTTTGTAGTTTCACCTTCTATATCTCCTGGGAACATTCTATTAATATCTGTATTATCCATTGACCAAAATCTGCGTTCAATATTAATAGAATAATGATTTAGAGAGGGTATTATCATAATTTCATTATTAGAAACAATGGCACCGGTTTTTTCAAGTTTTGTTAGAGTCTTAATAAGCTGTGAACAAATATACAATTGTTGTACTTCATTTCCTCTTGTTGGACCTACAATACAGGCTGCTTTTTCTCCTTTACCAAAGCGGTAACCTTGTATGTTCATTTCTCCACGAAAAGGTGCTTTAACACTATAAATTATTTCTTTCGTCATTAAATTCACCTCCTAAGATTCGTACAATAAGGGAGCCGCTATTCACGATCGGATATTCACGAAGGGTAAAAACCATACCGTCACATGGAGCAAGAATATGCTGCATTACTTCACCAGTTAGCGTATCAACGATATCACCTATGGTATCCCCTTTCTTAATTCCCATCCAGTGTTCTACCTGGGGTAAAAAGACACCACATGCTTCGGCATGGACCATAGTAACTTCGCTACCATCAGAAGAGATAATCGGTTTCTTAGGTTCGATTACTTCTCCACTCCACATACCAAGTTCCTTTAACAGACAGAAGATACCATCAGTTATTTGATCTCCGAATTGTTTGGTAATTCTCATGCCTGTCCCCATTTCAACAGCAATGGTAGGAACACCGTTTGTATTAAGTGCATGGGCAAGGGTAGCATTTTGTACTGTTGCAGAAGGATGTACCCATACAAAATCAAGGTTAAGAAATTTAGCATAAGGTAAGAGCATAGCAGCATTTTCTTCTATCATTCTAACTTGAGGTATTTCCCTTAAAAAAATATTACTAGAATGCAGATCCACACATAAGGTAGAGCCTAAAATATCTTCCACAATACTTTGAGCAGCATTCTCAGACATATCACCATCTTTACTACCTGGAAAACATCTATTTAAGTCTAGATCAAAGGCTGGGATACCTCTGGTTAAGGAATCCATGCCAAGAGGGTTAAGACTTGGATAAATATCAATAATACCATGAAGATGTTCCATACCAGCTTTTAATTTTTGAATGATTTCATAGCAGATATATTGTCCTTCTAGCTCATCACCATGAATACCCGTGACGATACAAACACGTTTTTCATCACCGGTTTTATGTAAGGGTTCAAAGCGGTTTTTTAATATATGCATATTCTCCATAACCGGAAGGTCCAAAGAAAATACTGTTTTTATCATACTCATACAACCTTTCTATTATAAAATAAGGGAAATAATTACCCAGTTTTCTAACGAGAATCAATCCATTATATCTTAACATTTTAGCCATAAAAATTCAAATTAAATTATCCATGGTAGTAGCAAAATGTTTCAGTTTCGCCATATCATACTATGCGTTACTAAAAAGTCCCTATTTAATGTGCTGATGAATTAAGAGATATCTATATTTATTTTGCGGCCTTACCTTTCTGCGGTATGTTCTTTGCAGTGCTAGTTAGAATTACCCCCCTTTGACAGGATTAAAAAAATAGTATACATTAACTTATAGGAATAGACTAAGGAGCGAAGAATATGACATATGAAATAAAAGTAGATTTACACACCCATACGGTGTTTTCAGGTCATGGTTATGGTACCATAGAAGAAAACCTTAGAGAAGCTGCACGTATGAATTTGGAGGCCCTGGCAATTACAGATCATTTAGGCGGTGGATTTCTTGATATAGATCCTACAGATCCTAACTTTTTATTCAAAAAGCTAGGACATTTTCTAAATACAAATGCCTTACCAAAGGTATGGCACGGTGTGAAGCTGCTTAACGGTGTTGAGGTGGATATAGATGAGAAAGGAAATCTCTTTGGATACGATATAGAAATAAAAGATGATTCATATCAAACGCTTAATAAAAAGATTTTATCAAAGTGTGATATAGTAATAGCAAGTATCCATCGTGCTCCGGGAGGCTGGAGTGAAAATAAGCTTATGAATACCAAGATGTACAGCAAAGTATTAGAAAATCCTGATGTACTCATAATTGGCCATCCGGGAAGAGCTCTAGTTCCATTTGAACTAGATACAGTACTAGGAATTGCCAAAGAACAGGGTAAAATAATAGAAATCAATGAACACTCGTATGATACTACGAAGGAGGTCCATGATGCCTGTAGAAAAATAGCCATAAGGTGTGCAGAACTAGGGGTAAATATTGCTGTTGGTAGTGACGCCCATTGCTCTTATTATGTGGGTAAATTCCCAAGAGCCATATCCATGCTTGAAGAAATCAACTTTCCAAGTGAGCTAATTGCTAATGTAAATTTAGAAAGACTGAATCATGTCATACAAAAAAGCCAATATAAAAACATCACATGAATCTCCATATGATATAGAGAAAAATACATTGTGATAAGAGTGTATCTTAGATAAAATAGTATCAAAGTTTATAATGATCTAAAAATATAGGAAGGAAAGGTTGCTGCAATCAGAGTATGATTCCTCTAGATTTGTGGCCATATCACAGGAAATTCTGTGATATGTAGGAGTTTATATATGAGTATTATTTTTGATGAAAGCCAAAAAAGTTTTATTCTGCAGACAGAGCATTCCACTTATATTATGAAAATAATAAAAGACAAATATTTATCCCATGTCTATTGGGGAGACTCTATTGTTAATCCTTATGTTGAAGACATCCTTCATTTATCTGGAAGAGTTTCTTTTCATCCCAATGTAGATGAAGATGGTTCCTTTTCCCTAGATACCTGCCCTAGTGAATATCCTGGATATGGACATACTGATCTTCGTGTGCCCGCCTATATGATACAGACAGAGGATGGATCAAGAATCACTGATTTATGTTTTGACTCCTATGAAATTATGAATGGAAAGCCAAAGCTTGCGGGCCTTCCTGGGGTCTATGTACTAACAGAGGAGGAAGGACAAACACTACGTATTACATTAAAAGATAAGCTAATTGGATTAAAAGTGATCCTTTCTTATTCTATTATCAAAGGATTTGACGCAGTCATTAGGTCTGTGGAAATGATGAATGAAGGCACTACGTCTCTTAAAATAGTTCGAGCCCTAAGCATGGGAATGGATTTTGATCATCCTAATTATGATTTGATCACCCTATCTGGTAGCTGGGCAAGAGAAAGACATGTGGTAAGAAGAGAATTAGTTCATGGAACCCAGTCTATTGAGAGTAGAAGAGGGGCAAGTGGTCATTCAGAAAATCCTTTTATGGCTTTGGTGGATAAAAATACCACAGAAAATAGTGGTGTAGCCTACGGTTTTAGCTTGGTATATAGCGGTAATTTTTTAGCCAGTGTAGAAGTTGATCAATACAGTACCGCAAGAGTGGTTATGGGAATCAATCCATTTGACTTTCAGTGGTTACTAGAACCATCAGAGAATTTTCAAGCGCCTGAGGTTGTTATGGTGTATTCTTCTAAAGGCATTGGTGACATGTCTCGGACGTATCATCGCCTATACAGAAGTCGTTTAGCAAGAGGTGAATATAAAGATAAGGTAAGACCAGTGCTAATTAATAATTGGGAAGCAACTTATTTTGATTTTGATGCAGACAAGCTTAAAGCAATCGCGAAAGAAGCATCAAAACTTGGCATTGAACTTTTGGTATTAGATGATGGCTGGTTTGGAAAAAGAAATGCAGACAATTGCAGTCTTGGAGATTGGTATGTGAATAAAGAAAAACTGCCAGAAGGACTTCATTCCTTAGCTAAAGATATCAATGGATATGGAATGGAATTTGGTCTATGGTTTGAACCTGAGATGGTTTCACCAGACAGTGACTTATACCGCACACATCCAGACTGGTGTATCCATGTAAAAGATAGACATAGAAGTGTTGCAAGAAATCAATTAATACTTGATTACTCCAGAAAAGATGTACAAGATGCCATCATTCAGATGTTATCAGATGTATTATCAAGTGCGAATATAACCTATGTAAAATGGGATATGAATAGAAATATGTCAGAGATCGGTTCAGATATGCTGCCAGCAGATAGACAAATGGAAACAGCTCATCGATATATCTTAGGGGTATACAGAGTTATGGAGGAAATCACAGAGAAGTTTTCTCATGTATTATTTGAAAGCTGTTCTGGTGGAGGCGGAAGATTTGATCCTGGTATCCTATACTATATGCCGCAAAATTGGACCAGTGATGATACAGACGGTGTAGAAAGATTAAAAATCCAATACGGAACAAGTCTTGTATATCCAGTGAGTGCAATGACAGCTCATGTTTCAGCAGTACCAAATCACCAGACAGGAAGAAGTACCTCCATTGATTTTAGAGGGAATGTTGCTATGGCAGGTAATTTTGGTTATGAATTGGATGTGACAAAAATGACACAGGAAGAAAAAGAAAAAGTAAAAAAACAAGTCACAGTTTATAAAGACATGAGAGAACTAGTACAGTATGGAGATTTCTATCGATTACTCAGCCCATTTGACGGTAATTATACAGCATGGATGTTTGTTTCAGAAGATAAAAAGGAAGCAGCAGTATTTGTATATAAAGTATTATGTGTACCAAATGACGCCCTATTCCGATTTAAGTTAGAAGGGTTGCATAAGGATTATACTTATGTTGTGGATAATGATAAGGTAATTAGTGGAGAGCAGTTAATGCATTATGGTCTAAATCTTCCAGAAAACTTTGGCTGGGGGGATTTTGATAGTAAATTATTTAGACTTAAAACAAAATAATATTTTTGGGTATATTAATAGGGTAACAAGTAAACTTTCTTTGTGGAAAAAACTAAGACTTAAGATATGACTTAAGACATGGCATAAGATATGACTTAAGAGATGACTAAATATCATAATAGCACATGGTAAACCACAGAAAAGAGGTAAAATGAATCAAACATCTAATTCAAATAACAGCGATTTATTTAATCCAAGTACTAAGATTACCACTACGAATGAAAACTCTATCAAAGACAAGATCAAGGATGATAAATCTATCAGACATATTCCCGTGGGATCTGCCATGGTCCATAAAGCAGCCTATGAACCACAATCGGAATGTAACCCTGATAATGGAGCTTTTTTTGAAGAAAGAAGTAATCCATTAAGCAGTAAGGGAAATTAAGTTAATGGATGATTATGGAGTTAAACGAAAGTGAACAACCCAAAGAGAATTTCGATAGTATTTTCATGATTACAAAATAATGGCTCTAAGTAGGAGTATTGGAAATGCCTGCGTATACCCTACATAGAGCCGATATTTTAGTTAATTGTTGAATCCATTGTTTCTATCATCTGTTCTATAAAATACTTGGCAGCACTTGATAATGGAATATTATCATTATAAGCTGCTACCAACTTTCTAGTAGGCATATTTTCTTCAATTTGCATTGGAACTAAGGAAGTATGCTTTTTCTTTAGACAAAAGTCAGGAATAAATGCAACGCCAAGACCTATTTTGGCTAAATCAATGAGTAAGTCGTTGCTATTTAATTCGATAGCCGGAACTAAATCCAGAGAATTTTGTAAAAATAGATTATGCAAAAATTCACTGGTAGAAGATTGTTTTGTGAGCATTAAAATAGGATAGGTGGAAAGTTCTTCCAAACTGATTGGTTCGTCTTTTACCGTAAAGAAATCTGTATTGGCAATGAAAACATCTTGAAATTCAAGTATGGTTTCAATATGCATACTATTCACCAAGGATGAATTAGGAGAATTAGTAACGATAATATCTACTTCGTTATTTTCAAGCATTTTAGCACATTGAAAGGAGGTACCATTTGTAACCTTTATATGTATCTCAGGGTACTTTCTGTGAAAATCCTCTAAAAATGGTACAAGATAATAACGACATATGGTATCACTTGCGCCAAGACGCAATTGGCTCTCACCTTGTGCGGTAGCTTCTAAAATCTGGTTTTCACCACGACTAATCAAATTAATAGCTGGCTCTATATGTTTAAATAAGAGCTCACCTTCTTTGGTTAGAGAAACTTTTTTTGTACTTCTAATAAATAAAGTCTGACTTAAATTATTCTCAAGGACTTTAATGGACTGGCTTACAGCAGACTGGGAGATAAAGAGAGAAGTTGCTGCTTCTGAAAAACTCAGGGTTTTTGCTACATGGTAAAAAACCTTATATAATTCGTAATTAACATCCATACGAGTCTCCTTTCTTTTGTGTTAGTAAATATTATCTGGTTGGAAGTACTTCAAGCCAGTATCCATCTGGATCGCTGATAAAATAAATACCCATAGAAGGATTTTCATAACAGATGCAACCCATTTCCTTATGTTTTGCATAAGCTGCGTCAAAGTCATCTACAGTAAAGGCTAAGTGAAATTCGTTATCTCCAAGATCATATGGATGATCCCAGTCACTAAGCCAAGTAAGTTCTAATAAATGGTTAGTGGTGTTGTCTCCAAGATAAACAAGTATAAAACTGTTATCATCTGGGATTTTTCTCCTGGTTTCCTTTAGGCCAAGAGCCTCTTCATAAAACTTTAAGGATGCATCTAAATCTAATACATTGATATTATTGTGAGCAAATTTAAATTTCATAGTTATCTCCATTCTTTATATATGTTAAATATTATTATACCTATTTATACTTTACGTATCATACATAATAATTTCCATAAACTAAATAATAAATTTATGGTTTTAATATGATTTATAAATTAACTGAATTAATAAAAGTTCCTTATGTTATTTTAACTCATTATTACAATTTTGTATAGGTGCATTTCAAAAGTTAGTATTAGGTCAGCTTATTAAAAGTTTTATATATATTAATTTCTTTTATAAAAATCTATATGCTATAATGGACAAAGATAATAAGGTTTATACTTCATATAAGAAAGGACATATTATGAGTGGTGTAAAAAGAATCTATGTAGAAAAGAAAGCGCCTTATGCAATTGGAGCGAAGGAATTATTTCATGAAATTAAAAATTATCTAAATATAGATACTGTTGAGAAAGTACGAATTTTAAATCGTTACGATATTACTGGGGTAAGTGATGAAACATTTAACCGTGCACTAGGTACGGTTTTTTCAGAGCCACCAGTAGATGAACTTTATGAAGAGGCATATTCAAAAGACTCCTCTGATATGGTCTTTTCAGTAGAGTATTTACCAGGTCAGTTTGACCAAAGAGCAGATTCTGCAATCCAGTGTGTGAAGCTTTTAAATGAAGTGGAAGAGCCAGTCATTCGTACAGCGACTACCTATGTATTTTCTGGTAAGTTAAGTAACGAGGAGTTTGATAAGATTAAAAGCTACTGTGTGAATCCAGTTGATTCTAGAATAACAGAAGAGGTAAAACCTAGCACTCTTAGTATTGATTTTGAAGAACCAGAGGATGTTAAGGTTTTAGAAGCATTTATAGAAATGGATAGTAAGACATTTATGGAGCTATACCAGTCTCTAAATCTAGCCATGACTTTAAAAGATTTTATTCACATACAAAACTATTTTAAGAACGAAGAGAATAGAAACCCTTCAGTGACAGAAATCAGAGTACTTGATACGTACTGGTCAGACCACTGTAGACATACAACCTTCTTAACTGAGCTTAAAAATGTTGCCTTTGAAGATGGCTTTTATAAGGAGCCTATGAAGGCAGCTTATGATAATTATGTAAATATTCATAATGAAATATCTGCTGGAAAAGAAGGAAAATATATTTCCTTAATGGATATTGCCCTAACTGCAATGAAAAAACTTAGAAAAGATGGAAAGCTTGCAGATATGGAAGAGTCTGATGAAATAAATGCATGCTCTATTATCGTACCTGTTGAAATTGATGGAGAAACCAGTGAATGGCTTGTGTTCTTTAAGAATGAGACACATAACCATCCTACAGAAATTGAACCTTTTGGTGGTGCTGCTACTTGTCTTGGCGGTGCAATTAGGGATCCTTTATCTGGTAGAGGCTATGTGTATCAGGCTATGCGTGTAACGGGTGCAGCTGATCCTAGAGTACCAATTAAAGATACCCTTACTGGTAAGTTGCCTCAGAGAAAGATTGTAACAGGTGCAGCCAGCGGGTACAGTTCCTATGGTAATCAGATCGGACTTTCTACAGGATTAGTAGATGAAATATATCATCCAGGATATGTGGCAAAAAGATTAGAAATAGGAGCTGTTATGGGTGCAGCACCAAGAAAGAATGTAATTCGTGAAACTTCTGATCCAGGGGATAAAATCATTTTACTTGGAGGAAGAACTGGAAGAGATGGTTGTGGAGGTGCCACAGGATCTTCTAAAGTCCATACCACAGAGTCTATTGAGACTTGCGGTGCTGAAGTACAAAAAGGAAATGCACCTACAGAAAGAAAGTTACAGAGATTATTTAGAAGAGAAGAAGTAAGTAAATTAATCAAAAAGTGTAATGATTTTGGTGCAGGTGGTGTTGCAGTTGCAATAGGTGAACTTGCAGATGGTTTATATATTGATTTAGATAAAGTACCAAAAAAATATGCAGGTCTTGATGGAACAGAACTAGCAATATCTGAGTCCCAAGAAAGAATGGCTATTGTAGCAGATAGTAAAGATGTAGATCAGTTATTATCCTATGCTGCCTCTGAGAACTTAGAAGCAGTAGTAGTGGCCGAAGTTAAAACGAAACCAAGACTTGTTATGTCTTGGAGAGGAAAGGTAATAGTTGATATTAAAAGAGCATTTCTAGATACGAATGGAGCACATCAAGAAGCTGACGCCACAGTGGTTTCTCCTAAAGAATCAGAGAATTATTTTATAAATAAAAAAGACAAAGATAACACAGGCACAGTAAAGACAAGATGGTTAAATACCTTAAGTGACTTAAATGGTTGTTCAAAAAAGGGCCTGGTTGAAATGTTTGATAGTTCCATTGGAGCTGCTTCTGTCATGATGCCATATGGTGGTAAATATCAGCTAACACCAGTACAAACTATGATTGCAAAACTTCCAGTTCTAAAAGGTAATTGTGATACGGTAACAATGATGAGCTATGGATTTAATCCATATCTATCAAGCTGGAGCCCTTATCATGGAGCTGTATATGGGATTCTTTCTTCTGTTGCAAAAATTGTAGCAGTTGGTGGTGATTATAAAAAGATACGTTTTACTTTCCAGGAATATTTTAAGAGACTTGGTAACGACAAATATCGTTTTGGAGAACCATTGGCTTCCTTACTTGGTGCTTTTGATGCGCAAATGAAGTTAGGGCTTGCTTCAATTGGAGGAAAGGATAGTATGTCCGGTACTTTTAATGACATTGATGTACCTCCTACCTTAGTGTCCTTTGCAGTGAATACGGGTAAAGTAAAGCACGTAATCACTCCTGAGCTAAAAAAGGCTGGACATATTTTAGTAAAAACTTTTACAAAAAAAGATAAGTATGACTTGCCAGACTTTGAACAGATCAAAGAGGACTATCATAAGCTTCATCTGTTAATGAATGAAGGAAATGTATTTTCAGCTTATGCCATTGAAGGACTTGGAATCTGTGAAGCTGTAAGTAAGATGGCCTTTGGTAATAAGCTAGGTGTTAAAATAAATGATAGTCTAGGCGAAGATGACTTGTTTGCTCCGGATTTTGGTGCTATTTTGCTAGAGACTGATGAAGCGGGAATGAAGCAATTAAAAGCACAAAAAATTTCTTATACAGTGATAGGTGAAGTAACAGAGGCAGCAGCATTTGCATATAAAAACCAGTCCATTCGTATGGAAGAAGCACTGACTGCTTGGACCAATACATTAGAAGATGTATTTCCAACAAAATCTTATGAAGACACGAGTGTATTATCACCGATTCGACATGAGGAAAAGAATATCTATATTTGTAAAAATAAAATTGCTAAGCCTAATGTATTTATTCCGGTATTTCCAGGCACCAATTGTGAATATGATAGTATGAGAGCCTTTGAAGAAGCTGGTGCTACTGTAACATGCGCTGTGTTTAAGAATCTTACACCAACAGACATTAGAGAGTCTGTAGAAGTATTTGAAGAAGGAATTAGAAAGTCTCAGATATTAATGTTTCCAGGTGGATTCTCTGCAGGTGATGAACCAGATGGCTCTGGTAAGTTTATTGCTACTGCTTTTAGAAATGAGAAGATTAAGATTGCTGTAAATGATCTACTTACTAAGAATGATGGACTAATTCTTGGAATCTGTAATGGCTTTCAAGCGCTAATAAAACTTGGATTAGTACCATATGGTGAGATAGTAGCACAAAATGAAGAATCACCTACACTAACTATGAACTGTATTGGACGACATATATCAAAAACTGTATATACCAAAGTTACTTCTAATAAGTCACCTTGGTTTATGAAGGCAGAATTAGATAAAGTTTATACAGTTCCTGCATCACATGGTGAAGGAAGATTTGTTGCAAGTAAAGAGTGGATCGATAAATTGATTGCCAGTGGACAAATTGCCACTAGATATGTTAATATAGATGGTACTCCAACAATGGATGAAGATTATAATCCAAATGGTTCTTATGAGGCAATTGAAGGTATTACAAGCCCTGATGGTAGAATACTTGGTAAGATGACACATTCAGAACGTAAGGGGAATGGTGTAGCCTTAAATATTGCAGGGGATCAGAATCAACTTATTTTTGAATCAGGTGTAGCATATTTTAAATAATTCTTGGATCACGGCAAAGGAGCCAAACCTAGCCGTGGTCTTTTTGCATATAACTTGTGTTTTGACTGATTTTATCAGTTATAATAGAGGACTTTAACTGCGAAGTTTGAGGAAAGTACATAAATATGTTGGAGTTTAAGTTAACCAGCCATACTTTATAGTAGGCATCCTAGCTAAAATCACATAAATTCAGAGGGTGCCTTGTTACGTAAGCTAGTTAGTACATATTGGGAAAGGAAATAGAAATGACAATAAATAGAAGTAAAGTAGTGATTGTAGGGGCAGGTCTGGTAGGTTCCTCTACAGCGTTTAGTTTAATCACACAAGGTGTATGTGATGAAGTTATGATAGTTGATATAAATCAAGGGAAGGCTTGGGGAGAAGTAACAGATTTGTGCCATAGTATTGAATACTTAAACAGAAATGTTAAGGTTAGCCAAGGAAGTTATGAAGATTGTACGGATGCAGATATTGTTGTAATTACAGCAGGTGCCCCACCAAAAGCCAACCAGACCAGACTAGATACCTTAGAATTATCTGCAAATATTATGAAAAGTATTGTACCACCTATTATGGAAAGTGGATTTAGTGGACACTTTATCGTGGTATCCAATCCAGTGGATGTGATGGCTCATTATGTATATGAATTATCAGGACTTCCTAAAAACCAGGTAATTGGTACTGGAACAGCAATGGACTCAGCCAGAATTAAACATTTTATAGGAGATATATTTAATATTGATCCAAGAAGTGTGCAGGCTTATACCATGGGTGAACATGGGGATAGCCAGATGTGTCCTTGGTCCCATGTAACAGTAGGTGGCAAAAGAATATCAGATATCATGTCAGATAATGAAGAGTACGCTAATTTAGATCTTGATGAAATTGTTGACAAGGTTACCAAAGTAGGTTTTGATATTCTAAAAGTAAAAGGAACAACTTGCTATGGTATTGCTACAACAGCAGCAGGAATTATAAAAGCTATTTTAAATGATGAGAATAAAATTATTCCAGTTTCTACACTATTAGAAGGTGAGTTTGGTGAGAATGACGTATTCTGTGGGGTGCCATCTATTTTAAATAGAAGTGGTGTAAAAGATGTAGTTGAAGTCCACTTAACAGAAGAGGAATTGATTAAGTTTAAGAGTTCAGTAAGCATAATAAGAGAATATACAAAAAAGATTATGGATAAATAAATCAAAGTACATAAACTTGGCATATAATAAGAGCCTGCTACATGATAAATTTAGTATTTAGTTTATTGATATTATCATAATTGAATTTATTAAATAAGAAGGAGCTGTACACCAACTACTTAGTGTAACAACTCCTTCTTATACTTTATATCTCTCTCTTTGGACCTATCTACTTATGCCTCTTTGGCTTCGTTTAAGAAATCATATTGTGAGACAAACAACTGATGGTAATAGCCATCTTTTGCCATCAATTCCTCATGGTTACCCATCTCTAAGATCTTACCTTTATCCACATATAAGATGCAGTCGGAATTTTTTATAGTAGATAAACGGTGGGCTATGATAAAGGAAGTTCTGTTTGCCAAAAGTTTTGCCAAACCCTCTTGTAATAAAATCTCTGTTTCTGTATCAATACTTGAAGTGGCCTCATCAAGAATTAGAATTTTTGGATCCGCAAGCAAAGCTCTGGTAAATGAAATTAACTGTCTTTGTCCAGCAGATAAACGACTACCTCTTTCATTTACTTCTGTATCATATCCTTTTTCTAAGTTCATAATAAAGTCATGGGCACATACAGTCTTTGCGGCAGTTATGACTTGTTCGTTGGTAGCTTCCATATTTCCATATCTAATATTATCCATAATAGTACCTGAGAAAATAAAACTATCCTGTAACATAACACCCATTTGTTTCCTAAGAGATTTAATGGTTACGTCTTCAAGGTTAATTCCATCAATTAATATTTCACCAGAATCAAGATTATAGAAACGGCTAATCAAATTAATAATGGTTGTTTTTCCAGCTCCTGTAGGTCCAACAATTGCAAAGGTTTGGCCTTTTTGGGCTGTAAAATTAATACCATTTAGAATAGGTACATTATCTTCGTAACTAAAATGTACATCCTTAAATTCTACTTTACCTTCAATAGGGGGCATAGTTTTTGCGCCCTCTCTATCTTTTACAATGACTGGTTCATCAATGGTTTCAAAGATTCTTTCTAGATAGGATATTGCAGTTAACAAGGAGTTGTAAAAACTTGCCAAGGTAGTGACAGGAGCCCAAAATCGTCCAATATAACCAGTAAATGCAATTAATACACCAACAGTGATACCTGATACCCCATCTGTAATCCAACCAATACCGAGTATGTAGATTGCAACGGTAGTAAGCATTGATATATTATCGATAGCAGGCCATAATAGGAAATTGTATTTTACAGCTCTAAGCCAAGCGGTACTATAGTTGCTACTTAAACTATTGAAAATCTTTATATTTTCTTCTTCTCTCACAAAACTTTGTGTAACGCGAATGCCATTGATACTTTCAGCAATGTACGCATTTAAGTTAGAAGATTTATTACTAGATATTTGCCAAGCTAGTCTTTGCTTTTTCTTGATCAAAAAGATTACGGACATAAGCACTGGAAGTCCCAACATACAAATGATGGTTAATCTAATATTAATGGAGAGCATAAAACCTACTATAAAGAATAAACTGAACAAATCAGTTATAGTGTTTACAATACCATTTGATAATAAATCACTTAAACTGTTTACATAGTTAACCACGCGTACTTGGATTTTACCATGTGGCTTATCATCATAATAGGAGAAAGGGAGTTCTTGCAAATGAGTAAAAATATCACTTCTAATTTGATGTATAATATTCTGTCCAAGTTTGGTGGTAATATGAATTTTTAAACGTAAGAATAATACCACAATCAAGTTTATGATAAGCAATAAAATACTTATGGTAATGATACCTTTGGTATTTTTATTTGGAATATAATCATCCATAATTTTCATAAGTATTCTAGGCGTAAACATACCGAGTCCACTAGAAAGTACCATGATTATTATGGTAAAGTACATTTCTTTTCTGTGGGGTTTGATATATGCGTACAGTCTCTTTAAATGGGAGAAACTAAATTCACTTTGGAGTGTTTCGTCTACGTCATATTTATTTCTAGCCATTGTAAGCCACCTCCTCAAACTTAGCACCGACATATTTATCAAATTCACCATACTGATGGTTAAATACGGTAGCATAATAACCTTTTTTGGCAAGAAGGGAATTATGATTACCTGTCTCTAGGATTCTTCCATTATCTATTACAAGGATAACATCGGCATCTTTAATAGATGAAATTCTATGTGCAATAATAAATACAGTCTTATCAGATAAAGAACCTAATTCTGTTTGAATCTGTGCTTCAGTTTCCATATCTACAGCTGAAGTAGTATCATCAAGAATAACAATGGAGGGATTTTTAAGTAAGGCTCTAGCAAGAGAAATTCTCTGCTTTTGACCACCAGATAGACCCATGCCACGTTCACCGACGATGGTATCATATCCATCAGGCATATTTCTGATAAAAGCATCTGCATTGGCAATTTTGGCTACATTTTCAACTTCTTCAAAGGAACATGCTGGATTACCATAGGCAATATTTCCTTCAATGGTATCAGAAAATAAAAACACATCTTGCATGGCCATACCAATATTACTTCTAAGATTATATAAATCCATATCTTTTACATTGATACCATCAATGGTAACCTCACCGTCAGTGACATCATAAAAGCGGCATAAAAGATTCATAAGCGTTGATTTACCAGAACCTGTGGCACCAATAATACCAACTGTTTGCCCCGGTTTAATAGTGAAATTAATATCTCTTAAGATTACATCATCTTGTGCTATGTAATTCACATTATGAAATGCAATTTCACCTTGGAAACGACCTTTGTTAGCAGCACCTTTAGGGGTTTTAATAGTAGGGTCTTCTTTTATGGTTGCATAAATTTTTTCAACTGATGTAACAAATCTTTGATAATCATTAGCAAGCCATCCAGCCATTCTAAGTGGATTGTTTAACATCCATAGATAACCGCTTACTGTAACTAATTTACCGATGGAAATGGAGCCATTGACAACCATAAGACCACCTACAAGATATAAAATTACTGTAAGAATATTGGCTAAAAATTCAAATATCGGTACATACTTCTTCCATATAGAAGCAGCAGCTAGTTCAGCATTCATATAGCCATCATTTTCTTTATTAAACTTAGAGATTTCATAATCTTCTTTGGCAAAAGCTTTTACAACACGGTTACCACTAACATTTTCCTGTACAAAAGTATTAAGGCTTGAAAAATGCTTTCTTATATTATGGAAAGCAGACTTAATTGCTTTTAACTGCTTAGCAGTAATTAAAACTGTAATTGGAACAACTGCTATCATGGACAAAGCAAGCCTGTAGTCTACGGTAAAAATCATGAATACAGCTATAATAAATAATAGAGAGTTTTCATAAATTGAGTAAATAACATATGCTACAAAATGTCTTATGGCATCCATATCACCGGTCTGCCTTGACATTAAATCACCAGTACGATTTTTATTATAGAAAGCAAAATCTTCCTCTAAGAATCTTCTGTACACATAATCCCTAAGAGAATACAACATTCCTTGTGAAGCATTTTCAAATATTACAAGGAAAGAGTATTT
Organism: Anaerocolumna sp.; assembly: GCA_047972335.1. GTDB lineage: Bacteria > Bacillota > Clostridia > Lachnospirales > Lachnospiraceae > Anaerocolumna. The sequence continues at coordinate 32,114 of JBKEAO010000094.1, forward strand.
TAGTACAGAACGAACCACTGTGGTTGCAATTAGTATCAGAATCAGTTTAGGAAGTAAAGATACCATTCCACCATCAATTACATCATCTACAATAATACCTGAGATGTAGGGATTGATAATTGTAAGACTTGATGTGATCGTTACAAGTATCAAAGCTATAAAAAGTTTTAGTCGGTATTTTTTCAAAAATGAAAAAAACCATTGCATTGCCGTCATAAATATTTATCCTCCGATTCATATTGTTTAGAACATACAAACATATGTTTCTAATTTTTAGATTCTTATTCATTATAGTATGAATAAGAAAAAATAAAATGTACTTTGTTATTTAAATCATGTCAATTATTATACTTACTAAAAATTTCGAAAGATATATTAATCTTTAAAAATAAGAGTTACTTATTAATACAATAGGCAATATTCATTATTATAAATTGTTTATAAAATTACAAAAAAAGATTTCCATTTCCAAAATTAATGTTATAATAAAGTGAAACATAGTTTTTTGAATTGTAAATGTATAAAGAATGCATTTTAAATATAGCGATATAGAATAAGAATAAGATAAGAATAAGAATTATAATGGATACTTGATGTGACCACTTGGAATTGGACGATATTATGCTTTTAGAAGATTTCAGGGTTTTGTGATAGTACTTAGGAGGGTTTTAATGTGCCAGCACCAGTATGATATAACGTATAATGATTTGAATCCTACCATACTCTTTGCAAGTAAGCAGAAGATGGTTAGAGAATCAGCATATCACGATCATGATTTTACAGAATTCACCTTTATCTTATCCGGTAAAGGGAAGTATTTAGTGGAAGGAATAGTTTATGAAGTGGAGGCTGGAGATCTTATTATATGTAATCCTGGAGTAAAACATCAGAACATATTAGTGAATTCAAAAGAACCAACTGTGGAGTTTTTTGCAGGCTTTACTGATTTTCATTTTAAAAATATGATGCCCAATTCCATATCATTAAAGGATGGGGGACATGTGTTACACACTACGGCTGAAACAAAGCAGGAGATTTCAAAACATTGTTATGAAATGATAGCAGAGAATGAAAGTGCACAAATTGGTAAGTACTTTATGTTGAAGGCTCATTTAATTCAGATACTTCTTTTAATGGTAAGAGATATCACAGAAGTTGAGACAACAAACCAAAAAGGCTGCAACTTTGAATCTTATAATAAAAGCTATGCAGTTAAGAGAATTATCAATTATTTAAATGAAAATTACGAAAATAAAATATCACTAGACCAAATTGCACATAATATGTATTTGAGTCCAGTATACATTTCTAAGATATTTAAAGAAGAAACTGGGGAATCACCTATTAACTATTTGATTAAGATACGTCTTGAAAAGGCGAAAGATATTCTGCTAAATTCAGAAAGCGGTAGTATAAAAAGTATAGCCAATCTAGTTGGATATGAAGATGTATATCATTTTAGTAAATTATTTAAAAAGTATTATGGAATATCCCCTTTATACTATAAAAAGGTAGAATTAGAGAAAATGCAAGGAGAAGATAGTAGAATGATGTCTCCTCGCAGATAATATAAGATGGGAGTTTGTCATGAATTTATACGAAGCAATATTTGCAAGAAAATCTATAAAAAAATATAGCATGGATAAGTTAGACGATTCCATGTTTATTAATATTCTAGGATTTGCACATAGTTTATCTCCAATTTCAAAAGACTTAAATGTGGAGTATAAGATTATTGATTATGATCAAGTTCAGCAATCTGGCAAAAACTTTGGGCATATTAAAGCACCTTATTATTTATTGTTTTATTCTAACAAAGGGAAAGACTTTGAAATAAATGCAGGTTTTTTAATGGAACAAATAACACTTTATTTGACGACTAAGGGTCTTGGATCTTGTTATTGTATTAACTTAAACTTAAAGAAAAATATGTCCGAGGATTCTGGACTTGAGTTTATGATAGGATTAGCCTTTGGTAAAAGTGAAGGGGAAGTCTATAGAGAAGTGAGTAAGGTGAAAAGATTACCCTTAAGTGATATTGCATATTTAAAAGAAGATATTAGTAAGAATACAAAAGCTATCCTAAATGCAGTCAGATTGTCTCCATCTAATATGAATAGTCAGCCATGGAGATTGGTTGTGTATGATAATCGAATTCATATATTTTGTAAGAAGAATATATTTTTAAAGAGTGTATTAAAGGATAGAAAAATGATTGACATTGGTATTAGTTTGGCTCACCTGTTTATAGCAGCAGAAGAGATGTGGGTTAATGCAACCACTGTACACTTAGATAATATTTCTCAACAACAATTTAAAAAGAATGATTATGTGATTACTGTAAAAATGTCTTAATTATGTATATTGATCATTCTATTATAAATATTATAAAAATATATGTAATTATATAAAAATAACGTTGACAAACTAATTCATCTGTTATATACTAGGTAATGTGTTAAGAAACAACACAAAAACAGTTGAATATGCGCGAGTGGCTCAGTGGTGGAGTATCGCCTTGCCAAGGCGAGGGTCGCGGGTTCGAATCCCGTCTCGCGCTTAATGAAATAGTTGGGAAGTCTTGATTTTTCAAGGCTTCCCAGTTTTTTTATGTGTCTATAGCCTGTATACACTTGTAGACAGCTTACAAAGCCTTTGTTATGAGGTCATAGGTTTCTTTTTCTGTCAATGGATTATAGATGTATCCCAAGGTAGTATTTAAGTTGCTATGTCCGAGTAATTCGCGGATGCAGTCCAAAGGTACACCGCTTGTATTTAAATTACTGGCGAAGGTCTTACGCATTTTATGCGTTGATTTTGTAGCTAATCCTTGACGCTCTGCGTATTTCTCAAGCACATATGCAACTTGCCTTGAGGTAATCCGTTCTCCATCTCTCACGAAAATATATTCGCTATGACGTTCCAGTTTTTGCAGAATATGAATTGATTTCGGAATTAGTACAATAAATCTATCCCTGTTTGTTTTGGTATGCTCTACAATCTCATACTGGTTTGTAATCTGGTTTCTGACTTCTTCACGAACGATATGCAGATGATTAATATCACAATAGTCTTCCCACTTCAATGCAACCAGTTCCCCCACACGCAAGCCAAGCAGAAAATTAAGCTTCACCGCAAGGAATACCGTGTCATTAGTTTCTGTATACATTTGGTCAAGATACTGATTTAATTCTTTCAGTTCATCAGAATTATAGGTTTCTGTTTTACCTGTCTTTCTTACTACCTGTTTAAATTTAACAAGTATCTGCACCTTTTCCATAGGGTTTACAGATATGTACTTTTTTCTGATAGCATATTCAAACATACCATTCAGGATAGTTTTAATATTTCCCCATTCCTTTCGGGGAAGATTAAACTCCCTGATAATACGGTTACATTCGGTTTCAAGCATTAATTCATCAATCTTTTTTATTTTTGTTCCATGAAGAATTGATGTCTCAAAATACTTTCGGTAATGTTGTTCATGCCTTTTAATCGTGTTCTGGCTATTTGCAACGGTCTTTTTGTATTCTAGCCATTCCAAATACAGTTCGTAAAATGTCATTTTGTCAATGTGCGTAGCGGAAAAATATATCGGTATCAACTTGTCCAATAATTCTTCCTCTGTTTGTGCTTTGATATTCTTTCGCTTACCATCAGACTCCCTATAGCAGGTCTGCCACCGCCCATTTTCTGTAGAGGGTGGGGTAATTGCGTAAGCATGTAGCTTTCTTACTTGTTCTCTCTTACTTGACATAAGTTTATCAAACACACTGTCTATGCTTAGTATACCGTAGTCAAGAGCGTCTTTCAATAAAGAAAGATTAGAATTTGCTGAATAATTGCTTGTTTCCATATTACGCCACCTTAAAGGTGGTGTAAGGAATTAGAGAGTTTTTTATTTATGATTGGATTTATGGGATTTATTATTAAGATTATTTATTTTTCTATGAGTTAAGAATTTCAATGAGGTTATATTTATAAATGTAATTTATGGTTTTGGTTTTATAATTTTGTTTTGTAGTTTTGGTAATTCCTCACACCCTAATTTTTAATTGTTTTTGAATGGTATATCTGCTTCCGAAACGGATTGGAAACCATACAAATAATCATGAGTATCAAATTCCTGCCATACACCAGGAGCAGTATATATTCTAACTCGGTGTATACGACGCAACCATGCCTGATATGTCTCTGGTTGTTCCAGTCTTATATTATGGTATTGATCTTCAAGTTTCCAGTTGGAAACAACATAAACGAAATTGTAACACGCTTGGCGGTTGTTATATCTGGCAGGAAGTTGCAAGGGATAAATATCCAAATAGTTAAGCATATTACCAATCGTTAAATCACTTCTGAACTCTTCAAAGACTAAAACATCTTCACTTGAATAAGTATCGAATGGATGTTTGTAATCTGTTACTCGGTAAGTACTATTATCCCCATGACTATCAAGAATATCTTTTGACTTACCATAACCAGTAGAACCACTTACATATGTTACTAACAAGTTTAACCGTCGTTCTGACTTATAGCGATTGGAAAGTATCTCCAATCTGACTTTGTCTATGTGCTGCAAATTTAAAAGGTTATCGGGGTTAATTTCTAGTATTTCTACATTGGAATAACCATCCTTAATCATTTGATACAGGTTTTCCAAGTCGCTCCTTCTCCCTTGCCCTATTTTAGGTATAGTTCCCCATTCTTCAAATGTTTCCTTTAAGTTAGTCGTTTCCTTCTCTGTATCTTTCCAATTTCCTTCTTTCCTAATATATTCCCTGTTGGTTGTTGCATCTGCTTGAGCTTCCTCTATGTGTGAATTAGGAAATGCCTTCTTTAAACTTGAAAAATATATTGAATTTTTCAAATGAATATACAAATGAGTATGCAAGGCTTTTGCTATTTCATCACACATGCACCAATATAAGATATTATCCCATTGCTTCAAAGTTTCTTTGATTGCCTGATGAGAACTATTTTTATGTTTATCTGGGTTGTTAAAAGTCAGTTGAAATCGTCGACTTCTTCTATTATTGTTAATGCTTTTCTTTTTGTTTGCCATTCTGGTTCCTTTCTATAACCCGACACAGTACCGACACAATGGAAGGATATGCCGAGAGCATTGATTTTAAAGGGTTGTATCATTTTTTGACACTGACACCGAAGTCCTAGGTAATACTAAGGACTTCGGTAAATATAATACCTATGATAGCTTACCAGCCCGCTTATGCTCCGCATAGCAGGCCGGTAAGCTATCTGTTTACTGTTTTATAAATTGTCTTATGTAATTTTTCAGTATCCTTTTGCATAGCAACACGTATTTTTTTTAATGACATATCATTTACTGTACAATAGCCTACTCCTGTGGTGCATGGGGTAATGAATTCTTTATATTCACTCATTATCATACCAATAGCTTCTTTACTATTTGCTCCAAACATGAACTTTATATTGTAATTATCCCTTGCTCCATTTGCAAAAAGTTCAGCAGAAGGTCGTTGCATAGCAGAGATTATTATAATTTTTAAGGCTCTTGACAGATTAAGTAAACGTGCAAACTTGCTTTTTAACTCATCCTGTTCTTTTTTTGATAATGAAAGAAGTAGACTGGGAAGTTCATCCACAAATAAAACTTGAATATTTTCAGCTTGCGCTCTCCTATATAATCTATCTTCAAACATATTAAAAAAGGAATTTATACCATTTATTGCATTATCAACAGAATAATAATTATGGCAACCATTTAGCCAATCGAAGTCTATTCCTTTGTAGTCAGCCACAGTAATTGATACATTGGGTATATATAGACTCAATTTTCCCATTAAGAGAGTAGAAAAAACAGTTTTTCCAGAACCAGATGGACCAACAATTAAAACCCTTTGCCCGTCTGCTTCAAAGTCAAAATCTAACCATTTTTCTATTCCCATGTTGTAGTATTCTTCATCCAAACAAAGTTTTAATGTCCCCATTACTTAAAAATCTCTATCATTGTGAAATGTAAAATCTTCACTATTTGTAGTTATAAAATGGTTCATTTGTGACCTGTTTTCTAATACAGTAGCATAGTCATTATCAACAATTGCAACTACTATAAGCCAACTAGCACCTGTATATACCAATTCTTCAATCATTAATTTTTGATAATGATTTCCATCATGCTCAAAGGTAGGTCTGCCTAATTTGGATGTAGAAGAAGACAAATTGTGGATGATACCTTGATTTAATATTTCTTTAAAAAGTTCGCTTTCAATCGGTTCTCCATTAATTATCATGTTATATCTGAAATATGTGACATTGGTAGCATTATCAGTATAGTATGGAATCTTGTCTTTGATTTGCGCTTCAAAGTTAGGAGAAACTATATGTAACTGTGTATTCAAAGACTTTAAAATGTGAAACATAAATTCTGTAACCAATTGATATTGAAGCTGGATAGGCTTTGTTGACTTTGGTATTATTTTAACCTCTTCTTTTTTTTCTTGTACTATGGTTGGTTTTAGTATCCATGAAATTATACACACAATTACTATTGCTAAAAATACAATTGCTTCTATATGTCTGGAAATGAAACCAATGGCTAGGGCAATCAGCATAAATACTAACGTAATAAAGGGAAGAAGTATAAGTAAAAGTTTAAAAAACTCCTTATATTGTCCATCATTTAAATAATTGATTAGCTTCGTAAATATTTTAAACATTATAATTCCTTTCCACGTACAGGAAGTAAAAGAATATTGCTTCCTGTACGTACTTAATTTAAGTTTTTAGAAGAACAGAGTAAATCATTTCCATTATTTACTTTATTACTTCTAATGTTGAAGCCTTACAAGAAAGTGCATAATCCCCTGTTGCTGTTCGGTAAAATTTTGCCTGAAAATCCGGTGAAAACTTCACCTTATAGGTTGTCCCTTCCAGTGCAAAACTTTCAGGAGTGAGTGGATGTTTCAACCCTTCAAGTTTAACAATTATCTTCTCATATTTATTATTAGGTAGCACCGTTTCTATCTTGACGCCAGCATGGGTATCGCCCTCCGGCTTTCCATTAACATAGTTATAGTATGGTGCTGCACCTACTGCAATTCCAGTCTCGGAATTTGCTAAAAGATTAAATCCAATTACTAAATCAGATGGTTTCATATTATATTTTCTCCTTTTCATTAAATACAATTAATTTGTGGTAGATTAACAGCGTGTATATCTGTTTATTTTTTTATGGTATCCTAAAGTCGACATTTAAAATACCTCTATGCGAAGATACTGCAGTATCGATTTGTTTTTTGTTTATGTTTGTATTATAATCTTAACTGAAGCAAATTTCGACGACACCATTTATTTACATTTATTGATTAATATGTATTTATTTACCATATTTTTTCATTTATTTCATATTAGATTGTCATTGACTTTTTCACTAAATCATGATTGAGGTGGGTAATGAATATCACAGAATTGTATAAGAAAAATCGTGAGATGTACTTACAAAATATTTCCACATATTTGTTTATGGATAGTATCCTTAAAAAATATGGGACGATACAAAATTTCTTTGATGTAAATAGAGATGCTATTCTTTTTAATGAACGTACTCTTCAAAGAGCTTTAAAGAAGTTCAATTTTCAAAGCAACATCATAAATGAAAGTTGGGAATTTCTTGATATTACTCAAGAAGAATTTATTAAACGTATCGATTTTAACGATAATATAGTGAGTTATGGTACTTATTTAACGGCATTAAGAGAAATTCTGCAAGATTTTCCTGATTTTTATAAAATGAATCGAAAAAAGCAGACAGCTCTCTGGAACAAATATTATTCAGAAGTTATAAACGATTATAACATGTGTTACAATATTGATGAATGGGGTAATAATACAGAAATATTACAAATGTTCTCCTGCCTTCCCACCAAATGCGAGGTATTATTCCTTTACTTTTTTGATAAATTGGCAGAACAAAAAGATAACAATTATATAACGATTGCCTTTATTTGCTCTCTTTTGCAACATAAAGATTTACAGATTTTGATGGAGTACTTTAGATTATTATATGAAACACTTCCCGATAAACCGATAGATATACAAGAATTAGTAAACTCTTCAAGTGAAGACGAAAACAATATATTGATTGCCTTCATGAAAAAAATGTGGGACAGAAAATCTAGTGGCAGAAAAGAACTTGAAACTTTTATAAATAATTCTTTTATTGACAAACTTATAAAAACTGATTATCTAGGCAAAGAACGCATTTACGATATAGTATACTATTTATCTATTTGTGACATTGACAATACAGAGTTGTTTTTTAATTTTTTGATACTGAATATAGAAAATTCAGAATTAAACACCCAGCAAGAAATATTTGCAAGGTTAGCAGACCATATTTATATTATGAATTATAATGGATGAAATAATGTATACTTTCAACCAAAATAATATATTATAGACTCTCCTTCAAATATTTCAACAATGGATGAGTGTTGTATCTTGATAATTTAACATATTTCTTGTTCTAATGTATCAAAAATGTAAGATGTAAAAAATTCTCCTAAAGTAATCTCAAATCCATCACAAATCTTTTTCACAGTGGATAAAGATATATTTTTTCGTTTAGGATTAAGGACACTGTAAATTGTTGATGGTGTAACCCCACACAAAGTTGCTAATTCATTATATGCAATCCCTTTTTGCTTACATAATTGTTCAATTCTTTTTACTGTTGCTTCTTTCACACTCATTACAAAATTCCTTTCTCAAAAATTAGTCCTTTGAGAAAAGAATAATTTTTTTTACTCACTTGCGTATATCAATTTGATATGCTATACTATTGTAAAAATTTACATGAGAAAATAGTAAAATATTACGGAGGATAATAGTATGCACTCAAGAAAAATATCCATAAGAATTGTATTTTTTATTGTTATATTACTGTCAGTAATTTCTATTACAAACAAAGAAAATGAGGTATATGCAAAAAACAGTGACTTTCAAATAAAAGACAATGTTCTAATAAAATACAATGGAACGGCAGAAAATGTTGTCATACCCGATGGGGTGGTTTCAATAGAACAGAGTTCTTTTAGCGGAAATACAAAAGTCAAATCAATAACTATGCCAAATAGTGTAACTGAAATTAGAGATCTTACTGGAGAACTCCACTCACAATACGATCGAGGGGCATTTGCAGATTGTACCTCTTTATCTAGTATTTCATTATCAAAAAATCTCACATACATTGGCTCTTCTGCTTTTTCCGGTTGTTCATCATTGAAAACCATAGATTTCCCGGATAGCTTATCCGCTATTGGCGAATATGCTTTCGCTAGTTGTAAATCTCTAAAAATCGTAAATTTTCCTGATGAAATAACATACATACATAAAGCGGCATTTACGAATTGTACTTCTATTCAAAATATAAAATTCTCAGACCAAACAAGTATCATTGACGAATATGCTTTTTATGGATGTAGTTCTTTAGAAAATATTGCATTTCCATCCGAATTAGGTATGATTGGTGCTTTCGCATTTAGTAAATGTAATTCTCTTAAAACAATTAACATAACTAAAAATATAGATAGAATTGATAACGGAGCATTTTCATATTGTACTAATATAAAGAGTTTTAATGTCGATAAAGAAAATATTTTCTTTAATACTATTGACGGTGTATTATACAATATTAGTCATTCCGTATTATATGCGTATCCCCAAAATAGCACAAATACTAAATTTAATATTCCTAAGGAAACAAAAATAATAGCAGATTATGCTTTTTCCGGTGCGAGGAATTTAACTTCTATAACATTATCCAATAACATTACTAATATAAACTCTTTCACATTTGCAAATTGTAAGAAACTAACAAGCATAAATATACCTTCTTCAATGAAAATAATTAGCGGAGGAGCATTTGAAAATTGTACTAGTTTAAAGCAAATAGAACTACCAGAAGGATTATTAGAATTAAGAATTGATAATTATAGTGGTATTGGGGCTTTTAAAAGCTGTACAAGTTTATCATCAATAACCATCCCATCAACCGTAAAAGTTGTATATGAAGGAGTATTTGAAGGCTGCGCTAAAATGAAATCCATCATACTTAAAGAAGGAGTGGAAATATTTTATGGTTCAAATGTATCTACTAATCTGGAAAAAATCTCTCTTCCAAAAAGTCTTATAAAACTGGATGGAAACCAATTTATTGGTACTAAATGGTACAAGAACAGCAAAGCAGGATGGGTTTATCTCGGTAAACACTTAATCGACTTTAAAGAAGATAAAACCCATAAAGCTTCTAAAATAACATCGTATATTGTGAAAGATGGTACTGTATCTATAAATGATGAAGCTTTTAATAATATGGATAAACTTATGAAGTTAACAGTACCTAAAAGTGTAACATACTATAATTATGACAAAGATTATCTTGGAAAATATGACTATGGTAAAGACGGAAGCAATTTGGAGAATACATATTGGTATCTAAACCAACCTAATGGTGTTGTATATGTAGGTAGCGTGGCTTTTAGGTTAAAAAATAAAGGTGGTAGTGGATATAGCATAGGTTTAAACTATGGCACCAAAGAAGAAATTGAAATTAATAATAAAAAAGCTGAACTAAGAAAGAAGTATAAACTAGTTACCTTTGATACCATTAGTTTTAAAAAGGGAACTGTATCAGTAGCAAATTATTTTGCTCAAGAAGCGTATACAAATAACTCTAAACTGAAATATGTCTTTCCTTCTTCATTAAAATTGATAGGAATTGAAGCACTGCATAATAATTATTCCGAAATTCAAAAAATTACATGGAATACTAAAATAAAGTATATTGAAAGAGGAGCAATTCACTACGGCAATGTTGAAGAATATAAATTATATAACAACTTTCCTTCAAATTCAAAAGTTATCGGAGACGTTTTTTTGTGGGCAAAATTAAATAAAATTGATACCGACTATACACAAATACAATGGATGACAGACGAAATAGTATCCCAATATTTAGATTATGATAAAAACAGTAAAACTCTCATAATAAAATCAAATATCCCGTATATGCAAAAAATAGACAACTCATATATTACTGGTTCTATCTTTTCAATGAGAAAGACTATATTCTTTGAAAATGTAATAATTCCCGAAGAAATGGAGTGCATAGCGGACTATTTATTTGGCTATGGTAACTGTGATAATCCTAATCTCAAATTCACAAAACTAATGACTGATGATACAGGGAATGAGTATGAGCAAAATGGTGTATATAGAAAAAATATAAATACTGGTGAGTGGGAAACAATAGCATTGGGTAATTATACCAATGACCCTTTTGAATATTGGGGTAGAGATGATTATAAATTAACATGGGATTCACAAGTTGACTTCTGGAAAGCTAATATTATTGAATAGCTTAAACCATAAGTATTTGTAGACAGGCTGTAGACACTTGATAGACAGTGTGTGTTCCTCCTTATTTTAATAGGGTTTGCAGACAGTGGTAAAGTTCGAATCCCGTCTCGCGCTTAATAGAAAAGTATCGCGAATCCTTATAAATCAAGGGTTTGCGATTTTTTGTTGCTTAAAAAATATGTGTGCAACATCCTTTTACGTACTCAATCGGTCATAAGGCCTTGTTCATGTAGGAACGATTTTGCTCGATTTCATGGTAATTGTAGATATACCCCTTCGTCGTTTCGATATCCTTATGCCCCAGATAGACACTGATTTCCACCAACGGCATACCCGCTGCAAACAGCCTGCTGGCAAATGTCCTGCGGATACAGTGACTACTCTTAAAGGTGACTCCGGCATCTTTGCAATACTTCTCTAACCAGTAGTTAAAACTCCTGCTTGTCATTCTTTCCCCGTCAGCCTGTGTAAACAGGTATTCGTTACCCGGTGACAACTTATCTACCTCTTCCAGAATCTTTTGTGCCTTTTCTGTTAAAGGAATGGTACGATAGCCGGAAGAGATATCATGTTGTTAAATTCTTTTTGGGAAAACTTAAACGTGGTAATGGAATCATTCATAAAATCATTATATAATTTAAAAAAATTTATATTTTTATTTAGTTAAATCGGATTATCAAATCTTGCAACCTTAAAAACATGTTTAGAATTCTGTTGACAAATTCCTTATTGTGACTTATTATAACTTAATAGGTTGTAATAAGGAGTGATATTTATGGATAAAAACTATCGTACAGTGGAACAAATTTCAGAAATGCTCAATATTCACCCAAAGACGATACAGCGATACATTAGAGAAGGTAAATTACGGGCAATAAAGGTCGGCAAGAGTTGGCGAGTCAGCAGAAACGATTTAAGGGTTTTTCTTGAGAATTTAGATGTTCGTAGCAGTGATTCTACAGCTGAACGCACAATCACTGCTTCATCAGTTATTGATATTACATGCAATGGTTCTGAAGATGCTATACGAATTATAAATCTGCTCACTTCTGCATTTAATGCCAAACCATTGGAATTTGTAAAAACATCTATGCAATCCCAATATATTGAACTTGAAAATAAAGTTCGTGTCATGCTATGGGGTGACATACGTTTTATGTCAGCGATTGTAGATATGATTATTACAATAACAGAGTAACAACTTTTAATAAAATTATAGGTGTGAATTAGATGAAAAATAGTGTATTTAAATCTCCCGAGAGTCGGGACAAAATGCGTGCTTATTATAATGGCATACTTAGTAATTTTCCGTTTGAATAGAAATATGTTAAAACATCCTATGGGCAGACTTTCATGCTAGTTGCTGGTCAGGAATTAAATCCTCCCATTATACTGATACATGGCTCTAACAGTAACAGTGCTTTTTGGCTTCCTGAAATAATGACACTATCTACACATTTTAGGGTACACTCAGTTGATATTATTGGGGAGGCTGGCAACAGTGAAGAATACCGACCAGACCTTAATACAAACGACTTTGCATTTTGGTTGAAAGAAGTGCTAACAGAACTTGGACTTGAAAAATCAATTATAATCGGAAATTCACTTGGTGGATGGATGTCACTAAAATTTGCTACATCATATCCAGAGTGTGTTTCAAAACTTATTCTAATTGCATCAGCAGGAATTTCTCCTGTTCATCAACAATTTCTGCAAAATGTACACGATACGAGACAAGATGAAGGGACTGTACCTATAACATCTGATATTATTGGAGAATCTGACATTCCCAAAGAAGTATTGGAGTTTATGAATTTGATAGCGCAAAGTTACTCCCCAATACAAGAATTACCTTTATATACAGACGAGCAATTACTAAAACTTAATATGCCTGTTATTTTTATTGATGGAGAAGATGATGTCATTATTAACGCTAAAGAATCAATATTAAGACTTACTCACATAATACCTACCGCTAAAACTCATTTGATTCCAAATTGCGGTCACACGATAACTAACGCTATCGAATATATCCTACCATTTTTGAATCAAAATATATCGTAAGGTGGGGACATTTCAAGTTATAATCCCAAATAAAGAAGCTAATTATATCTATGATAAGATTGCTATATGGGTTTAAGGAGGGAAACAAAATGGAAAAACAAATTGTTCAAGTAAATAGTATTAATATTGCTATTGTGCATAGCAACCAAGAAATTATTACAGATGCACAATCTGCATTAGATTTTATGGCAACATTAGATTACATTGATAGGTGCGATAGAACAGTTATCAATAAGCAAGCTATAATCGAGGATTTCTTCAAATTAAGTACAGGTATTGCAGGAGAAATTCTTCAAAAATTTATCAATTACTCCAAAAAACTTGCTGTGGTTGGCGACTTCTCAAAGTACACAAGTAAACCTTTACAAGATTTTATTTATGAGTGTAATCGTGGAAATGACATTTTCTTTGTGTCGGATGAACAAGAAGCTATTGATAAGCTTGCAGCAGCAAAATAGGCATATGTTGATTTTGAATTTCATGGTATTGGGTGAGGATTAATTCATTCTTTTCAATTAATGTTTGATTTAGGCTATCTTTTTCTTTCAGAAGAAGAGCATTCTTATCCTTTTCCATTTTCAACGCATAGTTGATGGATTTTTGTTGCTCCACTACTTTTTGGATATTAAGGATGGAGATATGTTCTTCCGGTTCTAAGTCCTTAGCCCGTTCTTCCAGATTCAGCTCTTTTAACTTAATTTCGGTTTCCATTTGTTTAAGTGCTCTTTCTGCTTCTTTTAATTTATAAGCTTTTACTACTAAATGCTTCTCAGCCTCACTAAAATCATGTTTCTCTCCACGGTCAAAACCATACTCTTTCTCAACAGTATCATACATATAATCTTGGAATTTTCGATAACTAAATTTTCCTTTCCATAATTCTGATATAGAAATTTTCTTACAGGACTTATCTTTATCATAAACGATAGGTATAGCAACGACGTGCATATGTGGTGTTACTTTCCCTTCGGGAAAGAGTTCCTTCATCGCGTCATCTAAGGGGTGAAATAACTCATCATGGTGTGCATATGAAGATAGAATTATCATGTGACATGAAGATGTTTTAGAATCAGTCTATCTTGAAACAATGAATAATAATGATGTCTACAAGAAACGAAGGTGTATTGTTGAGCATCCTTTTGGAACGGTAAAAAGGACTTTGGGCTATAACTATTTTCATCGTCGACAAAAGGAAAACGTTGATGCAGAAGCAGCTTCTATGTTTATCGCGTATAATATTAAGCAATTATTAAGCATGTTTAAAACTCAAGAATTGGTTTTGAAATTCATATAATACATTGGAATAAATGTATTTATTTCAAAAAGTAATTAAGAATAGCAGGAATTATAAAAAAGAATTAGTAAAAAACTAAGAAAACACAGTACAATCATACCTGCTGAATAATTCGTTAGACAGTCTGGCGTACGGTTCAATGAGAGGGAGATAATTCTTAGCAATTATTTCTCTACTCTATTAGGGGAGTTTTTTTACAGCCCCATTTTTTTCTTAAGTAAATTAATTTCTTTGTTTGAAAGTTTACATTAGAGGTTTTCAGCTTTTCTGGTGAAGCTTTTTTTCTACTAAAAAATTAATAAATAAATGAAAACACTAATCCCCCAGCTAAGCTGGGGAGAATGGAATAAGCAGTAGCTTAGAAGACAATATAAAAGCCTCCTATGTTATTATGATAATGGTATCGCAAGCCAAAATCAAAATACATAGGAGGCATCCAATGGACAGTAAAAGTTTATCACATTGTAGATGGAAATGCCAGTACCATATAGTGTTTATTCCAAAATATAGACAGAAAGTGTTATATGGTCAGGTAAAGGTAGAAGTAAGAGA
>JBKEAO010000047.1:0-3475 GCA_047972335.1 Anaerocolumna sp.
TATCATTATGATTGTAGCAATTATCATTATGATTATGGCAATCATCATTTGGATTATTATAATATCTGCATGTATACATATTTTGACTCCTTTCTAAAAGTGATTATGCATACTAAAGTCACGGATTGTGACTTAGGCTAATCAGATAGAAGAATGTATTTAACGACAATAATTTAGAAAGAAAGAGTATATCAGTAGACTCTACACTATAATATGCATACACTTATGACTACGTGTTATATAATCTAGCAAAATATCACATAAATTATAAATAATCGTCCAATTAATTTAGAACTAGATGGAGAATTTAGGGGAAAGGGCGCACTTTGAAAACATAGAGTAAGATGTTCGAATAATAAAAGTATATTGATACAAGTGAAAGAAGAAAGCACGATAAACTAGAGAGACTCTTTAAGGAATCTTCTAGTTTACCGAGCTTGATATATTATTGCAGGATAATAAGTGTCTGCCCAATCATGAGACTGCTATTTTGTAAGTTATTGGTCTTCATGATGGCATCAACAGAGGTATTGTATCTTTGTGCAATGGACCATAAACTATCGCCTTGTTTCACTGTATAAATTACAGCATTTCCTGGTATCTGAATCGTCTGCCCAGGATATAGTTGACTTCCTGTCATATTATTTAAATCCATAATGGCATCAACAGTGGTATTAAATCTGATAGCTAGATACCATAAAGTATCGCCTGGCTGAATGGTGTAATCAAAACTTGGAACAGATATTGAACCTGGAATTAGGAGCACCTGCCCAACTGTTAGTTGATCACTGGTTAAGTTATTTAATATTAATAATTCTTTCACCGTGGTGCCATATTCCATAGCTAGCTTCCATAGGGTGTCACCTGGTTCTACCACATACTCAAAGACTTCATCATCTGGTACAAGGGGAACTTCATTTTTAATGCTCCAATATACATCATAGATGGATTGCCAGGTGGTTTGATCGACTACACCAGTCTGTGATAGACCCATCATTTTTTGAAATTCCTTCACTGCATTTTCAGTTCCACTACCAAATGTGCCGTCCTGCGCAATTTTAGGGACAGTGGGATAATATTCACTGATAAAGCTTAACATATATTGCAATACAATAACATCCACCCCAGAGGAACCAACTTGAAGAGTCGCACTAGGAGGTATGGTACCAACATCTATGGTACTACCTTCACTATCAAGACTTGCAAGCTTTGTTATGGCTACATAAATGGAAGAGATTTTATACCACGTGGATTTGCCAATGATACCGTCTGAGGTTAGGTTAAATATACTTTGAAATTTCTTAACTGCTGCTTCTGTGGTAGAGCCAAAAACACCAGCCTCGTCAGTAATTTCCGGAATGGCCGGATAATTTTTTCGAATACGATTTAAATATATTTGCATTAGTTCCACAGACCTGCCAGTGCTACCTAATTTTAAAGGGGTACCAGGATAAGATTCAACCACATTTGTAATAATGTCAGTTGTAGCAATTTCAATATCATCGGGATAGTAATAACGTAGAATTTTAAGAGAATCCATTCCTTGGTTTGCTAAGTCTACAGTGCCCCATTGTGAAAGTCCATCACAAGTTGCAGTTGTACCATTACAAAAGGAAGTAAAGTAAGGTGCATTTTGTCCTTCTCTTCTTACATATTGATTAAATATTTCATCAACAATAATACTGATAGATTCATAGATTGTACGGCCGTATACATAATACTGGTCATATGCAGTACTATTTGTAATATCAAAATTATAGCCTCTGCTTCGATACCACTGGGTATAAACACGGTTTAAAGCATAGGTTATGATTACATATATATTTGCTTCAAGAGATTCTTTAGGCCATGTAGGGTATATTTCACTACTGGCTACATTTTTTACGTAATCAGTAAAAGGAACCTGAACATTTGTTGCAGAAGAACTGGGTGCTCCTAGATGTACTGTAATTGGACTTGGTATGAAAACTTGCTGGAATATACGAGGAGAGGTCATGGTTCCAACTTGATTTCTGGGTTCTGTCATTTCAACGCCATGTTTCCCAATCACAATTTTTTGAACCATAGGTGCTCTTTGACCACCTAACATTGGATATAATGTCACTGGTTGGATGGCATATTCTCCATCAAATATCTGTACGCTGGAAACCTGCAAGGTATTAAAACCATTGGCTTCTGCAATTAAATTATAACTTGAGTAAGGGGAACCTGTATAACTAGGATCTAAGGACAAACTTCTATCTATTGCTTCTAAAGCAATCTGTTCTGTGTTTCCGCTGGAATTAGTGACTAGGTTCATTACTAGTTCACCTTCTTCATTCCATATGCCTACTCGTACTCCTTCAAGAGGTAAAGCATCATTGAAGGAACGAGCCTGAACAATTAAATAGCCGATACCCATTCCGATTAAATCCTCCCAATCTGGTATCAAATTAATAAGAAAGTCCTTTATTACAAAAGGAGGGAGCGCTTATTAATTTTTACATTTTATAATTAAGATATGATTGAATCAATAATTTGTTACTAAACTTGAAATATTTAAGTAATGAACTAGTAAAGTATACATTATATCAGTAAAGCCTGGGTAATTAACCTCTAGTAACAGGAATATAAACTTTAATATAGTGAATATCACCTGAGCCACGTTCATTGTATAGATCTAGTATATTACGTTCAAAAGCTTCTCCGCTAATGAATAAATTGTTATCTTCAATAAAAGCTAGCATAGACACATACAAAGGATATATCTCTTTATGAACGAAGGAATCAATACGAATACAGGCACTCACATAAAGCTGGCAGGGTAATATGTGATAAATTAGCCTTTAGCAGGCATACTCTATCGCAGTGTCGGAAGGTTTCTGTTGTTTCAATTCCTAATTTGGAAGTTTGAACTATTAAACTATCAAACTATTGAACTTCTAAATTATCAAACTATTGAATTATTGAAATATCGAACTATTGAAATATCGAACTATTGAAATATCGAACTATTGAATTGTTAAATTGTTGAATTATTGAATTATTGAAGTATTGAAGTGTTAAAAATTACGAATTCAAACTTCGCTAAAAATAAGTTGTCCAACTACTTGATAAATTCAGTATTTAGTTTATGGATATTATCGTGATACAAACTTTTTTATTCTTGTTCCGATTCCTAATTTGGAAGTTACTATTGGTTTATAACTTTGGTAAAGCAGATAAAAAAAGTTCAAACTCCTACAGGACAGTCGAACAGTGAACTTTTTTTATCTAAACCAAAGCTTATAAACCATAAGTAACTTCACAAATTTATCATAGTCACAACTATAAAAAAGTCTGTATCACGATAATAAATATAGTGTATCGGCTGAATTTATCAAGCAGAATATAGATTATTAACTGCGAAGTTTGTGTTATAGACATTTTTATGCTTAGTAAAAGTAGAGAAACAAACAGTGAAATAGACAGTGAAATAGACACAGAAATAAACAGA
>JBKEAO010000147.1:0-32978 GCA_047972335.1 Anaerocolumna sp.
AACTGGTTTATATCCTGCTGACCGTAAAGACTTATCATTTAGCTTTAGCCCAATCTCTCTTTGCTTCTCTGGTGCTATGGAATCCCATGATTGATACTCTCCATCAATTTTAACTTGTGCTCTTCCTATGATTTCTTTAGCCAATTCTATCACCCCCTATTTTTTAATATATGACCTACTGTTTGTACTTTATTTCTTGTAAATATTACCTTTTTCTCCTATACTTAAGTTACCGACTGGCATCGGAATACATATGAAAGGAGAAAATACTTATGACTAATGAACAAATTGCACATGATTTAGCTGTTGCAAGAATGGCTGGCAAACAACTACCTGCTGACATACTTGTTAGTGAGTACCAGAGTTCATATAATATAATTCTTGAACATTTAAACGATGTTAAGCCTAAGAAAAAAGCCTCTGTATCAGTGCTAAAGTAATCTTATTTCTGAAATATAAGGTATAATTTTATCGGTATCGCTTAAGATATCTTTTGCTCTTTGTGCAGACATATAATCCTTACTGGCTAATAAAGTAATTATGTCTGCAATGAGAGCAAAGTCATCAGAATCGGATACTATTTTATTTCCTTCATTTTCGGAAAAGGGACTATTAAGTATGTTAATGGCTCTTCCAACTCTCCTTCTAGTTATCTTACCAAGTTTCATCTTCTCTACCTCCTGTTTGGTTTGTTGTACACAGTATTCTATGATATAATCTCCTTACCGACTGGCATCGGAATACATATGAAAGGAGAACATAAAATGTTTAAATCAACTAAAGAGTTTGATTCTGCTATTAAAGAGATTCTGGAAAAACTGCGTGACGGTGAAAATATCGGTTCAATCACAACTGCTCTGGAAAATGATGATTTTTATGAAGCATTATCTGAGTGTGTTGACCGTAGATATTTAAGTGGCTTGTCATATCAGCGAACAGCAGATGGTAAACCTCATTTTTCACAAACTAACATTCGTGTTACATACTCTGGTTTATCCTTCATTGAATCTCGTTAGCAATAAATTTACTCAACATGGACAGGCGTACTTGATAAAATTATATCCTTTACTGTATTAAGTACGTTTTCCATGTCCCCTACCGTAACGCTATGTTTTTCTAGAATTTGAGCAACTTCTTTTGCACATGATGTCACATCAATTACTTTCTTCTTCATCCTCTTCACCTCCTCGTTTGTTTACTGGCTAATCCATTGTGTATAGCCAGTTTAGGCGACTCCATACTTAATAGCCATTTCCTTTACAATAGCTGTGTAACCTTCGATTAACTTCTTATCCTCTGCAATAATATCTACATAAGATAACTTGTCCCTAGTCGACTTGCATACTCCATTGTCTGCCATTCTCCTACGTTTATTGGTTAATCTAGTCTGTAAATCTACTCCCATTCGCTTGTTAAGTAACTCATAGCTTTCACTTCGTACTTGGCTAAAGGCTTGTCCACTTCCTAACTCAACCCCTATCTTTCGGAGTATATTCCCTGTGTCGTTTCTCCAAGATGTAGTATCAAGAGAAATAACCTCTTTAATGGATTCAATTTTGTTGTCTTGTGCGTTCAATCTTTCTTTCATGGATTTCATTTCTTGGAGAGATTCAATAAGTACATCTTCAATACATTTTGGCTTGTTCTCTGGTGTTATATAACTACCAGTCTTTCTGATCGATGGAAGTATATCCATGGCAATCCATTTCTGATACTTCAATGCTCTTTCGTTACTGGCTTTCATTCCAAGCATGTAAAACAAGGATTCTGGTATGTAATCATCTTTCCCCAACTTGTTGGGGAAGTCTAAATCTGAACAATATCCATTCAGCGTTTCCCATCTTATAGAAGTGTATTCCTTTCCACCTTTTGATTGTGTCTGTGTCCATCCGAAGCCTATTGCTGTATCTTCTGCATTAATAGAAATACTTGCATCTTCATTCATAATAGTGCGAACCTGTATTCCAAGTTCTTCATTTGTAAACATTTTAATTTCGTTCAATACGCATCTCCTTTATTTTAGTTTTATTTTATTGTTGTGAATGCCTCATTTGGGTTGCAATATTGCAACTTTTAGTCTAAAAAAATTTGATCAAGTGTAATTATACCAGAGCCTTCTTTGCTAGATTTCTGGTTGAAGAATGTATGTATTATAAACATTTCGTCAATTTTAAAGGACTGACGTCCGTTTACTTTTTGATTATATGTAGATAGACATACACCTAGCAAATCTGCCATAGCTTCTTGTGATAGCCCAAATTTAAGCCTATAATATTCAAGTTTGTGTAGCTTCCTAGGTTTATATTGCACTTTTGGATTGCCAACTCTTATTCTGCCCATAGAATATTCCCCTTTCATTGTATTTAGTTGTAATATTGCAACTGATACTTTTATACTACATCAGTATTTTGGGCTTGTCAACACTTTTTTGTTGCAATATTTAAATTTTTTTTGTATAATAAGTTGCATAATAGCAAATGACTATTAATATAAAAATGAATGGAGAAAAAATAAAATGTTAGACATTAAACAAAGGTTGGTAGAATTAAGAGATATAAATGGTTTATCAAAGGCTGAGTTCGCTCAAAAACTCGGAATCAACAAGTCAGCCATTACTAGATGGGAAAATGGTGATGTTAAACCTACGTTAGATATCTTAATTAATATCAGCAAAACATTTAATGTCTCACTTGATTGGTTGGCAGGTTTTGATACAGAAAAAGAATATGAATATAATGAAATATTAAAAAAATGCTTGAATTCAGGAATTTCAAAAGAAAAACTTAAAAAGATGATTGAGTTAATGGAGGACTAAGCATGGTCAAGAAGAAAAAAGAACGCGAAATTGGAAAATCTGTCTATCAAATGAAAGATGGAAAGTGGGCAGGTGCAGCCGATATGCCCAGGGAAAAAGGTGAAAAAAGAGTACGTAAAGTTTTTTATGGAAATACTAAAAATGAAGCTAGATATAAATTGGAAGAATTCGTTTTTCAATATGAGAATGGTGATTATATTCCATTGAGAAAAGATACACTTATTTCATTCCTAAATGAGTATTACAATGTATCTAAGTCTAAATGGCAAAAAACAACACAAGAATTATATAGAATGTATATAGATGTACATTTTGAACCATATTTTGGTCAAGTAAAGCTCATAGATATCAAACCAATTACACTTGATAAGTTTTATAATGTAAGAATGAATGAAAGTCGCAAAGTCAAGATAGGAACCGATAAAGACGGAAAAGATATTTATAAGATTGTCCCTCCTGTATCAACCAACACTGTGCTGAAACTAAATAGTTTTCTAAAAAGTGCTTTCGGATATGCTCTCAAAAATGATTTCATTAAAAAAAATCCAGCTGAAAATGTTAATTTGTCAAGTAAAAAAAGATATAAACCAACAGTACTTAAGGAAGAACAGTTTAAAACACTTTTAGAAAAGGTTAAAGGAACGGATGAAGAAATACCTATTATACTCGGAGCTGGATGTGGATTGCGTCGAGGTGAAATTTTCGGTCTTTGTTGGGGAGATGTAGATTTTAAAGATAAAACTATCAAGATCGAAAGAACAGAAGTAAGATTTGCATCAGATGTTCAAAAAAAGCCAAAAAATGAAAGTAGTATTCGTAAAATAAAAATACCAGACTATGTAATTAAGAAACTGGAAGAATATAAACCTAAAAACATAAAAGACAATGCTAAAATTATTACTAAATGGAAACCACGATCCTTTTCAGATAGATTTAAGAACATTCTTGAAGATAATGGTTTGTCTGGAATTAGATTCCATGATTTAAGACATTTCAATGCTATAATAATGTTGAAGTATGGCGTATCCGACAAAGTGGCTGCAGAGCGCTTGGGACATGCACAAGTAAGTACTCTTAAAAATATATATCAACACGTTTTAGAAGAAATGGACGAATCTGCAGCAACTGAAATATCCAACATATTCAAATAGCCAGACTATTAAAATGGCTATATTTTTATAGCCAAAATACTATTTTAACACTATTTGTTGGTTTAATTATTGCAACTATTTTAATAATGTTTACTTTGTTTTACTGACTTTAATTATATAATACCATCATTTATTGGTTGCAATATTGCGCACTTACTAGATTCAGGTTCTAGTCCGGGTAACTGGGTAGGGGTTCAAGTCCCCTTAACTGCATAAATAGCCGGTGTTTGCTGGTGTCTCAAAGTGAATAAACCACTTAATACTCGTTAGATTTCTGTAAGAAATTACAGCAATCGAACGAGTATTTTTTTCAGAAAGATAGAAACCATACTGTGCTATTTGTCATTTTTAATATATGCAAAGGATTGGTTTATTATTGATAAATACTTTTTCTAGAGGAAAATAATAAGATTTATATTGTACTAATCAAACTATTTTTACAACAAAAAAAGAGCCTACCTATACGTGGCAGACCCTAATCTCTATCTTTATGATATTATGTTCTTTATTATGCTATTTTAGATTTAGCAACTTCAACTAAAGAAGTGAAGCCTGCAGGATCGTTAATAGCCATGTCAGATAACATTTTTCTATTAATTTCAATACCAGCAACTTTTAAACCAAACATTAATTTACTGTAAGAAATACCATTCATTCTAGCAGCAGCATTGATTCTTGCGATCCATAACTGTCTGAACTGTCTCTTTCTTTGTTTTCTTCCTGCGAAAGAAGATGTTAATGCTCTCATAACTGATTGTTTTGCTACTCTATATTGTTTAGATCTAGCACCTCTATATCCTTTTGCCAGCTTTAATACTTTATTGTGTCTTCTTTTAGCGTTTAATCCGCCTTTAACTCTAGCCATGTTCTATTTCCCTCCTTATCACCAATATCTTATAGATATGGCATAATCTTCTTCATATTCTTTACTTTTGTGGAATCAACTAAAGTAGCTTTTCTAAGATCTCTTTTTCTCTTAGTAGACTTCTTAGTTAAGATATGGCTTTTATAAGCTTTCATTCTTTTTAGTTGACCAGTACCTGTTTTCTTGAAACGCTTTGCTGCTGATCTGTTAGTTTTAATTTTAGGCATGATATTTCCTCCTTAATTATGATACAATCGCTACCCCTTAGAGTTGTCCAATTGCTTTATTTTATTATTATGACACCAGGAAAATCCGTCATAATGGCACTGTAAACCCAGACATAAGGTCTAGGTTTGCCTTACAGACTTTCAGTGTCACGGATATTCGCAAAAGTGTTATTAACGCTTTTCGGTTAAAAACATAATCATATTTCTGCCTTCTAATTTGGCTGGTTTTTCAACGACTGCAATATCTTCTAATTTTGCATAAAAGTCGTCTAGGATCTGCTTGTTGGAAGACATATGAGCCATTTCCCTACCACGGAAACGAAGAGCTACCTTTACTTTATCACCTTTTATAATGAACTTTCTAGCATTGTTTGCCTTGGTATTTAAATCATTGTCATCAATGTTTGGTGATAAACGAATTTCTTTTACTTCAGTAGTCTTTTGCTTTTTCTTAGCTTCTTTTTCTTTTCTTGCTAACTCGTATCTATATTTACCATAATCGATAATTTTACATACGGGTGGCTTAGCAGTAGGAGCTATCTTAACCAAATCAAGATTTGCTTCTTTTGCTAGTCTTAAAGCTTCTTTAACAGGTAAAATGCCTAGCTGTTCACCTTCTTCACCAATCAAACGAATCTCTTTGTCTCTAATCTGCTCATTGATCATTAATTCACTAATAGTACTGCACCTCCAAGGTTTGTTCTTTCTTTATTATAATAAAAAAAGTGGATAGCAAAGACCATCCACATTAAAATTCCTTCATCGCTTATTAGTTATCCTAATAAGAACGTTTCAGTACAATAAATATACCTTTTGGAAATTATTAACCAAAGTCACAGATTGTGCTAAGGTGAGAGTGGATACTCTGCTTTGTTGTTTTTGTAAACCTATTTTAATTAGGTTTCACAAGCTATATAACTATAACATATTTTTTTTATTTCGTCAACATAAATTCAAACTTTTTTCTAATCCCTACCAAACTCAGATAATCTTAATTCTTTATTTCTATCAAGGACTGTCTGAATACTCCAACTATGGGTAAATAATAGAAGTGGATTCCCTTTTAAATCTTTTACTTTCTTCGTGTCTGATGTAACACTTAATTTAGATACATCAATTCCTTTATTTTCAATCCATCTAATATATTCGTATGAGAGAGGATCCAAGCGAATCTCCACACCATACTCTGATTCCAAACGGAATTTAAGCACATCAAATTGAAGCACACCAACAACTCCAACGATAATTTCTTCCATACCTGTATTGTATTCCTGGAATATCTGAATGGCTCCCTCTTGTGCAATCTGGGATACACCTTTTAGGAATTGCTTTCTCTTCATGGTGTCTACTTGCCTTACCTTAGCAAAATGTTCTGGCGAAAATGTTGGAATACCTTCATATTCAAACTTTTTATCTGTGGCGCACAAGGTATCGCCAATAGAGAAGATACCTGGGTCAAATACCCCGATAATATCACCTGCATATGCTTCCTCAATAATTTTACGTTCTTGAGCCATTAGTTGCTGTGGTTGAGAAAGTCTTATTTTTCTACCACCTTGAACATGATTTACTTCCATTCCAGCATCAAATTTACCTGAGCAAATTCGCATAAATGCAATTCTATCTCTATGGGCCTTATTCATATTCGCCTGAATTTTAAATACAAAAGCAGAAAAGTCATTCTTTCCAGGATCAATTATGCCTTCCGAAGATTTTCTAGGAAGAGGTGTAGTAGTCATAGATAAGAAATGTTCTAAAAATGTCTGTACACCAAAATTGGTTAAGGCTGAACCAAAGAAAACAGGCGTAAGATTACCACTTCTTACTTCTTCAATATCAAATTCACTGCTAGCACCATCTAAAAGTTCTATTTCTTCCATTAACACTTCGTGATTGTCTTTTCCAATCAGTTCATCTAACTTACTATCTCCTAGTTCCACTTCTACTGATTCTACTTCTTTTTGACCATTATGAGCAGCGTAGAACCTGGTAATATGCTTGGTTTCTCTATCATAAACCCCTTTGAAGTTTTTACCAGAACCAATAGGCCAATTAATTGGGCAAGTTCTAATGCCTAGTACTGTCTCTATATCGTCTAATAATTCATAAGTATCTCTTGCTTCTCTATCTAACTTATTAATAAAGGTAAAGATAGGAATATTACGCATTACACATACTTTAAATAATTTTTTAGTTTGATTTTCTACACCCTTGGATGCATCAATTACCATGACTGCAGAGTCAGCTGCCATAAGGGTTCTATAAGTATCCTCTGAGAAGTCCTGATGGCCAGGGGTATCAAGTATATTAATGCAGTAGTCTCCATAATTAAATTGCATTACAGAAGAGGTTACAGAAATACCACGCTGTTTTTCAATCTCCATCCAGTCAGAAACCGCATGTTTCTCAGTCTTCTTCCCCTTAACAGACCCGGCAAGATTAATGGCTCCTCCGTATAAAAGTAGCTTCTCCGTTAAGGTTGTTTTACCAGCATCGGGATGGGATATAATTGCAAACGTCCTTCTTTTATTTATTTCCTTTATATAGTCAGCCAAAATCATTCCTCCACATATCTATCTAAAATTCATATATTATCTAAAGTTTTATCACCACTAATCTACCATTAGCTACAATAAATCACCAAATAGTTTCAAAACTATTTTATGATATAATATATAGAGGGATTTTGTCAAGGGTTATTCTTTTACAGAACCTGCTGTAACACCCGCAATAATATACCTTTGGAAAAACACATAAATTACTATGGTGGAACTCATAACTATAATAATACCTGCTGCTAGTAACTGCCAGGACCCTTGTTGGGCATTGGCATAATTCATAATGAAGGTAGTTAATGTACGAAGTTTATTTTTTGGCATATAAAGGTAAGGTACATACATGTCATTTATAATATTAATTGCTTTTATAATACAAACCGTTGCTGTTGCAGGTGCTAGAAGCGGAAAGATTATCTTTCTAAAAAGTTTAAAGTAGGAACACCCATCTAGTAATGCAGCTTCATCTAGTGTTACAGGAATACCAGATAAAAACTGTCTATAAATATAGAGCTGCATTAAGTCTGATGCAACATATATCACAATGGGAGCACCAAGGGTATTGTATAAATTCAATGCCTGTATAATACGAAATCTTGCGATTTCTGTGACAAAGTTAGGAATTAACATTCCAATAAAGAATAAAGCCACAACAAACTTTTTTCCTCTAAACTGAAATCGATCAATGATAAAAGCCGTAATTGTACCAAAAATGACATTAAAGAATATTGAAATCACCAGTATGATTCCTGTATTTTTAAACCCAATTAACAGGTACTTATCTAAAAGTACTTTTTTAAAATTCTCAAAAGTAACGTCATTCCACTTAGGCAAAAGCAATGGAGATGTATTAACCATGTCAGACTTTGTCTTTAAAGCTGCAAATAAGGTTAACATGATTGGTAGTATAACAACTATCACCATTCCAATGCAGAGGATTTGTTTCACGATCTGATTGATAACTCTTTTATTCATGTTTATTCCCCCCGTCTCTTAATACCACACCGTGAATAAATTTGTTCTGTATAATATAAATAACAACAATCATCACCATAATGGTTACTGCCATAGTAGAAGCCAAACCAAAATTAGAGAAGGTAAAAGCTGTCTTAATGGTATATAAGGTGAAGGTTGAAGATGCATAGCCAGGTCCACCAGAAGTCATTACAAAAGGAATATCAAATACCTGTAGTGCCCCTCTAATATTATCAAATAATACAAAGTCTACCATAAGCATTATTGCAGGCACCTGAATGTATCGGAACAACTGCCAAGGCTTTGCTCCATCTACATTTGCAGCTTCCTCTATATCCTTAGGAATGGATTGCAGTGCTGCCATAAATAGAATCACATGGTAACCACTAAATCTCCATACTGAGACAAAAGACAGTACATAATTAACAATCTTTGAATCAGACAACCAATTTCTGCTTAAGAAATCAAGATTTAAAACCTCTAATATTGCGTCAAATGCACCATTGATTGGTGAAAAGAAATAAGAGAAGGCATAAGCAATCGCTACACCATTAATAATATAAGGCAAAAACACCATGGTTTTGTAAAATTTAGCTCCTCGAAGTTTACTGTTTAATAATACAGCAAAAGCCAACTCAAAGGGTATCATACCAAAGTGAACAGCAAAATATATGGCATTGTTTTTTAATGATAACCACAAATCTTTATTTTGAAGCATAGATATATAATTATCCAAACCTATAAATTTACTGTCTTTTGAATAGCCGTCCCAGTTCGTAAAACTCATACGAAACAGATCAATTCCAGGAAACACTACAAATCCTATTAAAAGTAATAAAGGTATGATAAGTGAAATAATAATAAACCAAGCTCTCTTTTTATTTAATTTTGTCATAACTACCTCCTGATAGAATATGAGGGTCACATCAGCAACCCTCACGTCCATATCTATACAATGTATTTGTTACTTGATCTCTAATTTTTCTCTTGCAGCTTTCCACTTCGTATCTAATTCAGCAAAAATTGCATTCAAATCAAAGCCATCCGTTAACATTTGTGCACCTAATTTTTTATAATCAAAGGTCGTCTCATTCTGAATAGCTGAGAAATCATCTCCACCGCCATCATACATAATTAATACTTTATCAGGAACTAATGTATCCGCTTGTGCAAGAACTGGATCCTTGTCTTTTGGAAAATTCGTCATAGATGAGGCAGATGACACATAATTTAAGTAATTTGGGTACCACGCATCTGAATAAAACCATTCTACAAAAGCAATTGCTGCTTCTTGATTCTTAGAAGTATTTGTTACACCCATAAAGGAGTCACCCTGTACAATAACATTGTAAGGATCTGTGGCTGTATCTCTAGTTGGAAGATAGAACGTTCCAAGCTCAGTTGTATCTTGCGCACCATTTTGTATATTTTGAAGTCCCCAGTCACCAAGTGCTATCATTGCTGCACTTTTTGTAGCAAATAAACTAGTAGACTGGTCATTACCTAAACCTAAAGGATCTTTACCTAGTACACCTGAGGTAAATAAACTATATATTTTTTGGTATGCCTTATTGATGTCTGTGCCTTCAGCAAAAGGCGCATCTTGTGTTGCCATTGTATTCCAATTTTGTCCATTGCCAGCTTCTAATGAAGGCATAAATTCCATAAATGGATAATCTGGCCACTCATCTTTTAACCCCATTGCAAGGGCCATAAAGTCTGGATTGCTGGCACTATAGTATTCTTGTAACTTAGCAGATACAGTTTCAAATTCTCCCCAGGTGGTAGGAACTTCTACTCCTGCTTCCTTAAACATATCTTTCCAATAATATACGTATTCGTAACCAGCAGTCATAGGTACACCAAGTACTTTACCATCCATGGCATAACCACTAGCAAGCTCATTGTTCTTAGCTGCATCTGTTTGAGAAAGGTCTACTAAATAATCTTTAAATCTTGATAAGGTAAAAGGTTTATTAAACATAATATCAGGTAACTGATTTGCTGATGCACGCATCTTCATTGCATTCCAATACTCTGAATCATCTTTAATTTTTTCTACTTCAATTTCTATATTAGGATATTGTTCTTGGAACTTACCAACCATATCATTTTCTTCTATAAAAGTATTTAAGTTGTTATCCCATATCGTAAATGTAAGATTTCCACTTAAGTCTTCTTTAGAAGTAACTTCATTACCAGCTCCTGGTGTGGTTCCTGTTGGATCTTCTCCCTTTTCTTTTGCACATCCTATAAAAGAAGATGCAACCATGGCTAGTGTTAATGTTAACACCAATAATTTTTTTCTCATAAATAATACCTCCTTCTTTTTTACAATCCAAGCATATCAAATCACCCAAAACATAACCATCTCATATTATCATTTTTCTTGATTATTTTTCAGTTATCTATTTTTTTAATATTGTTTTATGGTTAGTTTTCTTGATATATGGTAAGAAAAACTTGTTATATATTAATATTGGAGATATTTAAGTGGTTGTGGCTTTAATCATTTTTTCTGTATTTTGAGGGGCTAACTCCTGATTGTTTCTTGAACATTCTGTTAAAATGCTCCACATTATAATAGCCTACCATTTCTGCTATTTCATAAACTTTAAAGTTAGTATTCTTAAGCAGTTCTCTTGCTTTTTGTATTCTTAATTCGGTCAAATAATTAGAAAAAGTCTCTCCTGTCTCCTTAGAGAATCGACTGGTAAAATATTTTTCATTGAGACCAACATATTCTGCTACCTTTGCTAAGTTTAGATTTACATCCTCATAATGATCTGAAATAAATCTTTTCGCTTTAACTATGGTATCTGTATTAGTAACATTTAATTTTGTTGCTGAATAATCAGATATCCATGCAAAATAATTGGTAATCCATAGTTTTAGACTCCTTATATCTTCCATGCGATTCATTTTATGGATATAGTCATACTGCTGATTTCCAAAAACCTCATAAAACTTTGAGTTATCCTCATCAAAACGCCAGGCAATTGCTAAAATAACAGCACAGATGTGAGTTCTTATTTCTTCAAGCTTACAATTACTAAATAATTGAAATAGTTTTTCCTTCTCAAAAATGATGTTCTTTTCATCAGCGATGTAGAGTGCCGTTGCAAGGTTTTCATAATTTGGAGCCAATACTCGTAATTTATTTAACTTTTCCAGATTGTCATTCAGATTAATGACGGATTGTTTCCCCATCAAATACCTTAAACGTAGGTTTTCCCTGATTTGTTCAATTGAATTTTCAAATTCCTGATAATCTGTTTTGTTCTGTCCGATACATATGCAAAGATTAACGTCTAGTTCTTGATGGACAAGCCGTTGTATTTCCTCTGCCATACCCACTAGCTTTGAGGAATACTCTTCTTCCGTGATCCGATAATAGACCCATAAAAGAGCATCACTCTCTTTATATACAATACACCTAGAAGCAAATCTAGGATGCCTTTCAAAGCCACTAATGATCTTTCTAGTAAATACGTCATCTCTGTCTATAGAAAGACTATCCTCGATACAAATACCTAAAAGAGCATAGTTGTCCTGAAAAATCTCTGCAGATTTCTTGCTGATTTCCTCTGGCGTTATTTCCTTTCTCATCATTGCGCCAAAATATTCTTCAGGTGTTCGGTCAATCGAATTTATTTTCTCCTCATATTCATTTACCAGCGCCTTTATTCTGCGCACCATGGCATTAAACTGATGGATCATTGTTCTTATTTCAAACTGTCCCTTAGAGAATATATGAACCTCTAAATTCCCCTCTTCTACTAACTTTAATCCGCTGCTAATCTCTTCTATTGGTCTAATAATACTTCTAAGAAAGTACCTAGAATAATAGCCCGACAAAGATAAAATCAAAACTGCTGCTCCTAAAATTAATGCTGCTGTATACCAAAATTCCGCTGAAAGTTCTACACTTTTTATATGATTTTCTATATACCAGGTTGTATTGTTAAAAGAAATGGGCGTTCTAATACTGGTATACTCTTTAGAAGTAAATTCTTCATTGCTTTTCGTTGAATAAACCAATTCACCAGCCGCATCTGTTATCTGCGTAATACCTAATTTATTTTTTCCTGAGATATAGGCCTGATTATTGGCTTTTATACGATCTGAGGCAGAGGTGCTTTGATAATACATTACCATTTCAATTTTTTGACTTCTATCTGTGGTGACATCAGGTGCAATGGCAAATATCAGTATCAAAGAATCTTTTTTACTTCCGGTGTAAAGGTCGTTGGTATATTTTGTATTATAATATCCAATGCTTACGCGGTTCCTTTTATCTAAGGCCGTCTGATACCAATTGGTTTTTATAATCTCCTCTCGTTTTAGTTTTATCTTATATTCTAAGTAGGTTTCTCTTCCACTCTTCATAAAAAAATGTATAGATATAATCTCTTTTACTGGCTCTAATGCCAAATTAACCGTTTTGTAAAGTTTTTTTTCATAGCTATTTCGAACACTTAATTCACTAGAATCCGTCCCTGCTGCATACTCTAACACTTCATTATTATTCGTATAAATGAGATGAGATAGCCTCATTGACATAACATCTTCATCTGATTCTAAATCAGCTATAATTGCTTCCTGGGATCTTTTTATATTTTCAATGGCCTGCTTTTTAAATTGTTGGTTTAAAACCAGCAGGGAAACCACCAACACAATTAATATAGGTATTACAATACAAAAAACAAAAGAAATGTAAAATACTTTTTTTAATGGTAACCTCTTCCTCTTTTCTCTTAGCAGCACCCCAAATACCTCCCATATGTGAAACCTTTTATCAATTTATTCTATATATAGCCTATACTGTAAAAAAGCTTATTTTTTTAAATTTTCACTCTCATTATAGTGGATTATGCACAAAATATCAAACAAATATAAAAATAAAAACCCAGACAGATTATAACTGCCTAGGTCTTTTATTTTTTAATTTGATATTCTAATATCAAGTATAAATTTATAACTTTATTAAAAAAATTACTCCGATTACTCTTGTTGCTGAACTTCCACTTTCTTAATTTCTTTGGTTCTGATTTCTTTACAGATATCACTTACAAAAGTATCAAGTGTCTTTTGTCCTTCATCGCCTAAGTAACGACTTCTTACAGAGACTAAGCCTTCTTCCTCTTCTTTTTGACCAACCACTAGCATATAAGGGACTCTATCTAGTCTAGTTTCACGAATTTTGTAGCCGATTTTTTCAGCACGTTCATCCACGCTGCATCTAATTCCATTATCTTTTAATTCCGCTTCAACCTTTTTCGCATAGTCATGGTATTTTTCTGAAATAGGAAGTACTCTTACCTGTTCAGGGCATAACCAAGTTGGGAATAAACCTGCATATTTTTCTATTAACCAGGCAAGTGTCCTTTCATAGCATCCAACACTTGTTCTATGAATAACGTAAGGGCGTTTCTTTTCACCATTTTGATCGATATAATACATATCAAACTGTTCTGCAATCAGTGCATCCCATTGAATGGTAATCATAGTGTCTTCTTTACCATATACATTCTTAGTTTGGATATCAACTTTTGGACCATAGAAAGCAGCTTCCCCTTCTTCTTCTGTAAATGGTATACCAAGTTCTACTAATATATTTCTGATTCTTCCTTGTGTTTCTTCCCAAACCTCTTCAGTTCCTATATATTTCTCTTTATTATTAGGATCCCATTTAGATAGACGGTAAGTTACATCTTCTTCTACACCTAAAGTTTTTAGGCAATATCTTGCAAGATCAAGACAACCTTTAAACTCTTCATCCATCTGATCAGGTCTAACAATAAGGTGCCCTTCTGATATAGTAAACTGACGTACACGAGTCAATCCGTGCATTTCACCTGAATCTTCATTTCTAAACAAAGTAGAAGTTTCACCATATCTTAGTGGTAGATCTCTATAAGATTTCTGTCCTGCTTTATACACATAGTATTGGAAAGGGCAAGTCATAGGACGAAGTGCAAAAACTTCTTTATCTACTTCTTCATCTCCAAGCACAAACATACCTTCTTTGTAATGATCCCAGTGTCCGGAGATTTTATATAGGTCACTCTTAGCCATAAATGGAGTTTTTGTTCTTACATACCCTCTTTTTTCTTCCTCATCTTCAATCCATCTTTGCATAGTTTGAAGCATCTTAGTACCATTTGGCATAATCAGTGGAAGTCCCTGACCAATCACATCTACAGTTGTAAATAACTCCATTTCACGTCCAAGTTTATTATGGTCACGTTTTTTAATGTCTTCTAAGTGCACAAGATATGCATCAAGGTCTGCATTCTTAGAAAAAGCTGTTCCATATACTCTTGTAAGCATTTTGTTTTTTTCACTGCCTCTCCAGTAAGCACCGGAAGAGGAAATTAATTTAATTGCTTTGATACCTTTTGTACTCATTAAGTGAGGACCAGCACATAAGTCAACGAATTCACCTTGGCTATAGAAAGAGATTACAGAATCTTCTGGTAAGTCTTGAATCAATTCTACTTTATAAGGTTCTCCTTTTTCCTCCATTAATTTAATTGCTTCTTCTCTTGGAAGGGTAAATCTTTCGATCTGTGCACCTTCTTTGATTATTTTCTTCATTTCCTTTTCAAGCGCATCAAGAGACGCTCTATCAAATGGTTCCACATCAAAGTCATAGTAGAATCCTGTATCAATGGAAGGTCCAATGGCAAGTTTCGCATTAGGATACAGACGTTTTACAGCTTCTGCAAGTACATGAGAAGCAGTGTGTCTATAAGCTGCTTTACCAGCATCTTCGTTAAAGGTTACTATATTTAATTCACTGTCCTCGCTTACAATGGTTCTTAAATCCACTACCGCCCCGTTTAATTCACCGGCACATGCATTTCTTGCAAGACCTTCACTGATATCTTTTGCAATATCAATAATAGACATATTGTTTTCATATTCTTTTTTAGAACCATCTTTTAATGTAATAATCATAATACACTCTCTTTCCGGAATCTTATTCCTAATTCGATGGGATTAATTCAAATCCACATACATGATTTGCTCATAACCTTTTGCCACTAGGCAATATTTTTATTTGCAGCGAATCAGACAATAAAAAAACTCATCACTTTCGAATTGACTGATATTGCAATACGAAAGGGACGAGTAACACTCGCGGTTCCACCCTCATTGGATTCTATAGATTCCCACTTAATTCGATTATAACGGCATCACCGGACCGGATTAGGGTCACTCAGAGGTAGTTTTGGGATATTTTCTAATGGATTATTCTCAGCACATCATAACCCTCTCTGTAAAATTTCATATCTTACTCGTCTCATCAACGTATTTTACATATTAAATTAAAATAATTAGCTTTAAAAAACTTATTTATTCATTAACTTATTTAGATAAACTTTATTATAGCATCCCTATTATTTTTGTCAATAGCAAAATCTATACAACAATTCTATATCTATACAATACTTCCATATCTATACAACGCTTCAATCAGAATCTAATCCTATTACTGGTTACTTCAAAGTTCCCATTCCATAATGTAATCGTCCATGATATATCCAGCTCCTATATCAAGTACCCTAGTATCCGATATATAAAACCCTTTTTTGATATACGCATTTATTGTACTTTCATTGTACTTATTAACGGTTAGCCAAATCTTTGACAAGCTTCTTTCTAAGCTATATCCTTTGATAAAGTCAAACACATAGGTGCCATACCCCCTACCTCTAGAGGATTTGTGTATATATAATTTACTTAAAAATAAGGTCTTATCTTCCTTGTCCTTTCGGATGGAAAAATATCCAACCAGGTTGTTATCTGCTATTATTTTATAATATTCATATCCATCTTCAAACTGATCTTTTATAGCATGGGCAGATTGGAATTTTTCAACCATATAATTAATTTGTTCTTCTTTTAGAATAAACGGAAAATATTCATGCCATATTTCACTAGCCAAAGTTGCAACCCTTTGAATATCTTCTTCTGACTTTACTATTTGTACTTCTATATTCTGATCTGTGTTCATCAGTTTTATCTCCAAACTTATTTATTATACTAGGATTCTTTCGTTATTTACGGAGATCCTTTAGTTCGATCCTTTGGTTATAATATCCTCTTCTCAAATTCCGTATAATTTAAACCCTATATAAATGTTTTATCTATCTACACCAATATCCTAACTGTGAAATAAATGATTAATCTTTTTCGCCTCGTTGCTAACTCTTTGAAGGAATATATGCTGTCTTTCCATAATTCCCTCATAAAGATTAATCATACGACTTGCAAATTCTTCTGTAGAGTATTTTTTCATCTTATTGATAGCATTGGTTCCATATGGAATATTTTCTCCGTTATATAATATCCCTTCTAGTCCACGAATCAGGCCTTCCTGATCTATAAAAGAATATCCGTTATTGCCCTCTTCTAATATATCCTCTAGACACTTATCAAACTTAGCTACCACAGGTAAACCTGCTGCCATTGCCTCAATATAGGTAAGCCCTTGTGTTTCACTTTGTGATGCACTTACAAATACATCACCAAGCTGATAATACAAACCAATCTCATCCCATGGCTTTGGTCCCAAAAATTGAATACGATTAGTCAAACCGTAACTTTTGACCTGACCTTTTAGTGCTTCCATCTCCGGTCCCCCGCCGATAATTATAAACTTAACCCTAGTTCGTTTCTCCATATAAACTGGCATTGCTTCTAAGATTTCAGCTATGTTCTTTTCTTTTGAAATCCTACCTACATAAAGCAAAACTTTATCTAAAGGTTCAATTCCATATTCCTTCTTTAAAGTCTCCACCTGCTCTTTCTGATACAAACTAGGATTAAACTTCTTTAACTCAACGCCTGTTGGTATGATGGATATGTCTTTGGAAACACTATATTCTAGCAACAATTCTTTCACTTTTTCAGTGGGTACCACAACTTGCTCTACTGTATTACAACAAACCTTAGAAAAAATTCTTGCAAATGCTTTTGCTCTTTTGTCCAGAGGTTTAAAATGCGTAATATAGTGGGTATAGTCCTCATAAATCGTATGATAAGTATGCACAGTAGGAATCTTAAGCTCACTGGCCATAATCCGTCCAAAGATTCCAAGTGAAAATTCTGTATGTGTGTGAATCAAATCAAGATTTAGTTTTTTAATAAGGGAAGCAAGTTTAGGTTGATAAAATAAACCTACTCTTCTTTCTGTAATAAATATGCAAGGTAAACTTGGGACACGAAATACATTATATTCATATTCAGGTGCTCCCGGTGTTGTAGTTGTAAATACATATACTGTATGCCCCAGTTCTTCTAGTTCTTTTTTCAGAATGTATACCGAATTAGCCACTCCATTAATCTCAGGATAATAGGTATCTGTAAATAATCCAATATTCATTTGCAGGCCTCCTTTATCATTTACTCCCCTTATTATTTAACACGATTCATTCTGTGAAAACAATTGATCCTTTTCTAATATATGGTGTACCAGCCAATCACTTAAAAAGGCTATTAAATCTAGTAGAGTCTCAGTCTGATTGCTATCCATATGTTCTAAATCAACGGCATCAAATTTTTCAATAAAATCATTATGTTCAATTTTATGAGATAATAATTTCTTATACTGTATGCTTTGCATATAAGCTTCTTCATCTGCAAAATGCTTCATAGCATACTCTTTTAATCGTCCAATGATTTCAGCAATATTATCAAATTTATCTGATATAAATTCATCCTTTAAAACCATATACGCTTCATCTGCAATTCTAAATAATTCTGTATGCTGCTCATCAATCATCTCTAGTCCAGTATAATACTCTGGTTTCATTTCGTACATTATCTTATCCT
Source organism: Anaerocolumna sp. (assembly GCA_047972335.1). Classification (GTDB taxonomy): domain Bacteria; phylum Bacillota; class Clostridia; order Lachnospirales; family Lachnospiraceae; genus Anaerocolumna. The sequence goes on from JBKEAO010000147.1 coordinate 18,432, forward strand.
CTTATCTTTCTTGTTCATTATTTATTTTTATTAATAATAACTTAGCTCAAAACATCTAAAGTAACAGAATTCCACACAGCTTTGTTGTTCTAACTTACTCTTAGCTTATAAAATAACTGGTATAGCCTTTCTAATACTCAGACAATCTGGTTCCACCTCACAGTCGTATGCCAAAACATGAACACCTTCATGATGTGCCCTTCTAAGTGTATGACCAAATTCAGGATGGGTGAAATCATTTGGTTCAAACTTTATTGCGCCCTTCATTTGAATAACAAAGATAATATAGGCTTCATATCCCTCTTCTTGACAAGACATTAATTCCTTCATATGCTTAATGCCTCTTTCAGTAGGAGCATCTGGAAATCTTACTATGCCTTCCTCTTCTAAAGTCACTCCCTTCACTTCCATAAATATCTTTTGGTTAGAAGTTTCTATATAAAAATCAAATCTTGAATTACCATACACTTTTTCTGGTTTAATCAGCCTGATATCTTGAAACAGCTCCCCTAGAATAAGCCATTCATGCACCAACTTATTAGGAGCCTGAGAGTCCATATTGATAATTCTTTCACCTTTTTTCACTGCAATCAGGGAGTATCTGGTTTTTCTTGCTTTATTATCTGATTCCTCCACATAGACCGTACAACCTGGTATTAATAATTCCTTGCAACGTCCCGTGTTTTTTACATGACAGATTTCCAAAAGTCCATCCACCTCTATATGGGCGATAAATCGATTGGGTCTGGCCTTAAATATTCCTGTCTTTATATTGTTGTATCGCATTATTCTGCCTTTCTCTCTAGCTCTAAAGGCTTAGTTCTAAGTCTTAGTTGGACTCATTATACCATTTAAAAATAGTTGTAGCAACATCTATCCTTAGACCTTACTTACAATTTACATTATAATTTTATGAAATTTTTATCTTTGGTATAATTTTTTAGAGAAGTTTTACTTTATTTTTGATGTATATTAGCTTATAATGGAAATGAATTATTTATAATTTAATGAATTTATCTGTTGAAAGTGTATATGATTTGTGAAAATCTGCATATACTGATAAACGAAAGGAAGTAGTTAAATATGAAGAAATTTGGCAAGTTTTTATTTGGTACCGTTTCCGTAGCAACTTTAGCCTGTGGTGCCTATTATTTGTACAAAAACCTAGTAAATAAAGACTCTTCTGATGACTTTGACGATTTTGAAGATGACTTTGAGGATTTTGACACAGAGGACGAGGATGATTTTGAACCAGACCAAGCTGATACAAGAGAATACGTGTCAATTAATATCACTTCTGAAGGACTAAACGAAGATTCTAACACAGAAAGTTCTGATGAGTCTGATGATACAGAATCAACTGAAAAATAATCCAAGACATCAACTTTAAGGGGCTGCCAGACTTGGCAGCCCCTTTTGGGTAAATGCAGCTTCTTATTCTTTTTCAATTACAGGGTTATAAAATTCCTTTATTTCCTCTAATAATACCCCTCCATCATCCAAGGCGTAACTTATCATTTCACTACTCTTTGTAACCACCGATATATTTCCAGTATCCCAGATATAAATAACTACTTCTCTGCCATCTGTTAATTGAATATCTGCAGTATATGCTAAGTTCTCACTTTGTCCGTTATCTATAACAGTCATTTCATATTGATCCAATATACTATACAACTCTTTTACTTTACCTGCCTTATCCGTAACAAAAATACCTTCTTCCCCTTCTCTTGTTACAGTAAAAGCAGTTACTTCTGCTTCAAATGAATGAATATAATAATTAATTGAAAATACTGCCGGTGATGTAATATACATACTATTCCCATCTTCCTTTGATGGCAAAGAACTATCCGCGCTTTCTTCTACACTTTCTCCTATGCTATCTTGTGCATATTCACTTTCGTTAGTATTTTTAGCCGCAATATCAAGTTCATCCTCTATCATAGAGTCTTCAATAATTGAATCAGCTATCCTATTTCCATCTACACTATTTCCGTCACCACTATCCATGTTATTATCCAAATCATTTTCTGGATTTTGCCCAGATTCAGTACTTTGGGACATTTCCAGTTTGACCTCATCATTTGAATAAAGCAAACGCTCCTTCCATACGGTAACACTAACTATTAACAATATAATAGCCGCTGCTGCACTTGCTAATCTTCTCACAGTTCTATTTCTACCCCGGAAAATTGTTACTATGCTATCTCTGTTCTCTATTAAATCCCTCTCAGTCTGGACTATGTTTTCTTCTGATCTACTCTTAGCATAACTCAGATTTTTATCTGATTTGTTCTTATTCTGAGTGATAATCTCTTCCGACTTGCTCATAGTCAGATTCATATTCTCTTCTGATCTACCCGCCAATTGATTAATCTTAGCTAATGTTTTTTGTACCAATTCTTCAGATACTTCTAACCCTTCCTTGTTCACCGAGGCTTTCAGATGATTTTTTAACATGGAGTCTATATCTGTAAATTCTCTCAAGTCTTGTTCCCCAGTTTTGTTATTCTCTATTTTGCTATTTCTAGAAAATGTAGAACATTTCTTTTTACTATCCATCCTATATCCTCCCTTCAAGACGAAGCTTAAGTTTTTCTTTTGCTCTGGATAATCGGCTCTTAGCCGTGCCCTCTGCAATCTTTAGAATCTTCGCGGCTTCATTTATAGTCATATCATGAAAGTAGATACACAGTACTACATCTTTATACTTATCTGGCAACCCCATAACGGCTTCTCGAATCATCTTATTATCCTGTGCTTGTTCTATAGAGTGATACTTATCATCAGCAGCTAGGGTATTTTCTTGGAATTCTGTAAAGGTAGTCACCCTTCTCTTCCAGGCACTTTTTAGATAATCCTTGCTCGTATTAATGGTAATTCGCATAATCCAGGTTTTAATACTGCTTTCCCCCGCAAAGGTATCTATCTTCTGGCTTACCTTTAAGAAAACCTCCTGAAATATATCTTCTGCCAAATGGGTATCCCCTACATACATATATGCAGTTCTAAGAACATGATTTCCATATTCTCTAATCAATGTTTCAATATCATAAATCTCATCCTTATGGTCTTGCATTGATGATTTCCCCCTATACACCTTATACGCAATTGTATCTCTGCCACACTCCTATTCCTATTCAAACTGCGTTTCTCGTCTACTTTATAGTATAAAGGGCTATTCCTTTCTGACTTTCTACTATCAATAATTAGACGAGAAAAAACCCTATTTGGTTCCAACAAAAACTGAGTAATTTTGCGAATATAAGATATCCTATAAATCTTTTTTACTATATAACTATATTAATCCAAATTCTTTCAGTCCTTTATAGATACCATCCTCTTCAAGTCTTGTAGTTTTATAGCGACTAGATTCTAGTACTTCCTTATAACTATTTCCCATGGCAATACCATAATTTACATAGGATAGCATTTCAATATCATTTGTAGAATCACCAAAAGCATAAGTATGTTCCTGATCAATATTTAAATATTTAAGCATTTGCTTAATTCCTGTGGACTTATCATATCCATTGGGTGCCATCTCAAAATTTCCGTCTTCATGGTGAATAAGATGAAATTTTTCCTGCAATTTATGAATAATTGCATCTAAATTGCTCTCTGGGGTTAGAGAACATGTGATTTTATTCATACGATAATCATTTAACTCTAATTCTTTCAGGTGCCCATGGTCTAAATTCTTTAGAAAATCAATAATTTCAGCATATTTAGAGTCTTTATTATCTTTGTCATAGTAAATATACTCAGGGCCCTCAACAATATAATGAATTTTGTGCCCTTTCAAAAGATCAATGATATCATTGGCATAATCCGGCCCTTCCACCTTATTAAATAATACCTCATCCTGATATTCAACATAAGTCCCAGCTCCTGCAATAATACCGCAAAAACCTAGTTCCAATAATTCTTTAGGTAAGAAGGCCCTGGTTCTACCAGTGCATATAACTGGAAGATGTCCATTTTCTTTCAATAATCTGATTGCTTCTTTAGTAGAGGGTATTAGCCCATGGCGTTGATCGATTAGTGTACCATCAATGTCAAAAAAAATTATTTTCTTATTCATTTCTACCTCTTTTCTAATACAGTATCAAGTATCGCTCATTCATTATAAATGTTGTGGAGTCAAACTTATGCTACAAACTTATGCGTTCAGTAACTTTTTATCTGAATTCTGAGTTAGTTTATACAGTCCCGCATAAACACCACCCTTATTCAATAATTCAGAATGGCTACCCTTTTCCTTAATGCCTTCTTCCGTTAAAACAATTATATTTTTTGCATTTTGTATGGTTGATAATCTGTGGGCAATTACAAAGGTTGTTCTATTTTTAGCAAGCTTTTCTAAAGATTCTTGGACTACCTTTTCACTTTCGTTATCAAGGGCAGAAGTTGCTTCATCAAATATTAAGATAGGTGGATTCTTTAGGAATACTCTAGCTATGCTAAGTCTTTGCTTTTGACCGCCTGATAATTTAACACCTCTTTGTCCAATGTAAGTATGGTAGCCATCTGGAAGTTCCATAATAAATTCATGGGCATTGGCATTTTTAGCAGCTTCTATGATTTCTTCATCTGTTGCTTCTAATTTTCCATAACGAATATTGTCCATAACTGTACCTGCAAATAAATAAACGTCCTGCTGTACAATTCCAATATTTTTTCTCAAGGAACGAAGTTTAATATCTTTGATATCTCTTCCATCTAAAAGGATCTGTCCATCACCAGCTTCATAGAATCTTGGTATAAGACTGCACATTGTGGTTTTACCAACACCGGATGGCCCAACCAATGCCATATAATCTCCTGCATTTACTTTCAAATCAATGTTTTTAAATACAGGTGCTAAGGTATCATTATACTGAAAGGATACATTTTTAAATTCTATTTCGCCCTTTACTTCTTTTAATGCAACTGCATCTTTCTTATCTACTATATCAGGCTGAATCTCCATAATTTCCATAAATCGGTCAAATCCAGTAATACCATTCTGAAATTGTTCTGTAAAGTTGATTAATTTTCTTACTGGTTCAATAATGTTATTGATATACAAAAGAAAGGTAATTAAATCTGTTAGCTTAATAATATCCTTAACAATAAATACTGCACCACCTGTAATGACTGCAACATTAATCAAAGTCGTAAATAGACCAAGGCCTGAATGAAAGGTAGCCATCTGCCAGTAACTATTACGCTTGCTTTCCACAAATCTCATATTACCGTCATGAAATTTAGCAATTTCTTTCTTCTCATTGGCAAAAGATTTTACCACTCTGATACCAGATAAATTATCTTCTATTTGTGCATTTATTTCAGAAATTTTTTCTCTATTCTGTCTAAAGGCGCGATTCATTTTATTCTTCATATGGTAAGCAAATACAAACATAATTGGAATAAAAGCAAATACAATTAAGGTTATAGGTAAATTAATATTAATTAATATTAAAAAGGCACCAACAAACTTAATAATTGATATTACAATATCTTCTGGGCCGTGATGGCACAGTTCTGTAATGTCAAACAAATCATTGGTTATCCTTGTCATTAACTGTCCTGTCTTTTGATTGTCATAAAAGTTAAATGATAGCTTTTGATAATGTTCAAAAATATCATTTCTCATGTCATATTCCATCTTAGCCCCCATTACATGGCCCTGATAAGATATATAAAAATTACTTACTAACTCAAGTAACGCAAGACCAACCATTAAAAATCCAAGCTTAATGATTGTCAAAAACACCTCTGAGATTTCATTGTTTTGTAGTAAGTCATTGGTTATGTATCGTACAATAAGGGGATAGATCAATGAGATTCCTGCTGCAAGCAGTGCAAAAAACATATCTGTAAAAAATAACTTCTTATATGGTTTGTAATAGGAAATAAATTTCTTAAACCTCTTATTCATTTTTTTCATTCTCCTGTCTACGTGCTTTTCACGCTTCTGTGATAAAAAGCCTGACCGATGATATAGCACTTTTCAGTGCTTAGTTGGCCAGGCTCTTTTCGTAGGTATATACAAGCGGATAAAAATCCGCTAAGTTAATTCTTTAATTAAAATTCAATCAAGGAAACATTATCTTGATAATTTTTTTGCCATATCAAACATGTATTGATCAATATCCTTCTTCATAGCTAACGCTTCATAGATATCATAATCTACAAATTGTCCATCTTTATAACCAACTACACGGTTGGTGGCTCCTTGACATAGTAAATCAACAGCTTTTGCTCCCATGGTTGAAGCGTACACTCTATCCTTACATGTTGGGCTTCCACCTCTTTGGATATGTCCAATAATGGTAGCTCTTGTTTCCATTCCAGTGGCTTCTTCAATTCTCTTAGCCAAGCCATAGGAATCGCCAATACCTTCAGCATTTACAATAATATGATGTTTCTTACCAACTTTTCTTTTATCCTTTATACTCTTGATAATTCGTTGTTCGTCGTGGTCATATCTTTCTGTAATTAAGATATCCTCCGCTCCATTTGCAATACCACACCACAAAGCAATATAACCTGCATTTCTTCCCATAACTTCAATTACACTACATCTTTCATGAGAAGTTGACGTATCTCTAACCTTATCAATCGCTTCCATTGCTGTGTTTACTGCTGTATCAAAACCAATGGTATAATCTGTACAAGTAATATCTAAATCAATTGTACCTGGAAGTCCAACTGTGTTAATACCTCTTGCAGCTAATTTTGAAGCTCCTTGAAAGGAACCGTCTCCACCAATTACAATCACACCATCTATTCCATGTTTTCTACAAATCTCAGCACCTTTATCCTGGCCTTCACTGGTCTTAAATTCTAGACATCTGGCTGTATAAAGAACTGTACCACCTCTTTGAATAATATCAGAAACACTAGTTCCATCCATGTCTATAATATCTTCTTCTAATAAACCACTAAATCCTCTGCGAATACCTTTTACAGCAATCCCGTTTGCAATTGCAGTTCTAACTACCGCCCTAATAGCAGCATTCATTCCCGGAGCATCTCCACCACTTGTCAATACTCCAATTGTCTTAATTTCTTTTGCCATATCAATTCACCTCCAAGAAACTTAAATCGCTCTTATTTTAATCCTTTTTTCTAGCTTTTTCAATACTCTTTTCAACTACTTTTATATTTGAACTGCCATATATACCATTTAGTCTATTTATCAGTTCTATATCTACCTTAATATTCTTACTTTTCGGTAGTTGTTTTATTAATTTTTCATGTTCTAGATAAATGCTCACCCTGTCTTCACCGTCATATTGTCCTAATATTTGATAAAGTTTTTGTTCATCTTCAACAAAGATGTTCTTGTTGGGATATTTTATCCATATTTCTTTTGGAACGCTATCAAAAGGAATGATTTCTTGGCATATTAACTTAGCAGATTTTTCTTCTTCTACTGCTACTTTTCCTTTTATTAATATTTTATTGTCTTCATTTAAGTGAATCTTATTCTTTTCATAATCTTTGGGAAATATAATAACTTCTACTGCTCCCACCATATCTTCCAGAGTAATAAATGCCATGGTGGAATTGGTTCTTGTTATTTTTACGGTTTTTGAAGTGATGATACCACCAATCACAGCCATTACTCCATCCCTAACTTTTACTTCCAAAGACTCCTCATCCAAAACAAAATCCTGAGTCGTATTGGTGATATTCTTCTTCATAACCTCACCATAAGCTTCTAGCGGATGACCACTGACATAAATGCCCATAACTTCTTTTTCAAGGGCAAGCTTTTGCTCCATGGTGTATTCCCCCACATCAGGAAGAACGGTCTCATACTCTTCTTTTTCCTCATCTAATACAAAATCAAAGAGAGACATTTGTCCAGTTAAATTTCTCTTCTTCTCTCGAGCGGACTCATCTAATATCTGAACATAAACCATCATAAGCTGTTTTCTAGTGCCTTTTAGACTATCAAAAGCTCCGGATTTGATAAAACTTTCAACAGTTCGTTTATTCACTTCCTTCCCAGATAAACGATCTGCAAAGTCCCTTAAACTGGTAAAAACTCCATTTAATTCTCTTTCAGTGACTACTGCTTCGATTACTAGTCTTCCAAGGCCTTTAATTGCAGATAGTCCATATCTAATTGCTCCATCTATAACCGAGAAAGTAGCATAGCCTTCATTGATGTCAGGAGGTAGAATTTTTATACCCATTTGTCTGCAGGTAAAGATATACTCTGCAACCTTACCCGGATTATCAATCACAGAAGTCATTAAAGCTGCCATAAATTCAACTGGATAGTAACATTTTAAATAAGCCGTCTGGTAAGCTACCACCGCATATGCTGCAGCATGGGATTTGTTAAAGGCATACTTTGCAAAGTCTGTCATTTCATCAAAGATATGATTTGCTACCTGTTCTGAAATTCCATTACTGATACAACCTAAAACCCCCTCTTCTTCGTTGCCATATACAAAGTTTCTTCTCTCCTTTTCCATAACAGAAGCTTTCTTCTTTGACATGGCACGACGTACTAAGTCACTACGCCCATAACTATAACCTGCCAAATCTCTTACTATTTGCATAACCTGCTCCTGATAAACAATACAGCCATAGGTAGGAGAAAGGATAGGTTCTAACTGAGGGCATTCGTATACAACTTGATCACTTTCATTCTTACCCTTAATATATTTAGGAATAAAGTCCATAGGCCCTGGTCGATATAAGGAAATACCCGCAATAATATCTTCCATACTTTTTGGCTTTAATTCCTTCATAAAGTTCTTCATTCCAGCGCTTTCTAGCTGAAATACGCCTTCTGTTTTGCCAGAAGCAATAAGGGCATAGACATTTTCATCGTTATAATCAATTGTGTCAATATCTAACTTTACATCTATATTTTTATTAAGCAGGCGAACTGCATTTTGAATTACAGTAAGGGTTCTAAGACCCAAAAAATCCATCTTTAACAGCCCTAATTCCTCTAACGTTGTCATAGTAAATTGTGTGGTTACCGAGTCATCAGAAGCTCTTGATACGGGCACATATTCAACTACCGGATCTTTACTAATAACTACCCCTGCCGCGTGCATGGAGGTATGTCTTGGAAGCCCTTCTAATCTTAAGGACATATCTATTAAGAATTTAATCTCTTCATCTGTCTCATAAAGGTTTCTAAGCTCTGAACTAGATTTTAAAGCCTTCTCAATTGTAATGCCTAGTTCTGTTGGAATTAACTTAGCGACTACATCCACTCTTGAATAGCCAAGATCTAGTACACGACCAACATCACGAATTACTGCTCTTGCTGCCATGGTTCCAAAGGTAACAATCTGTGCCACTCGGTCTTTTCCGTATTTACGAACCACATAATCAATGACTTCTTGCCTTCTCTCAAAGCAAAAATCAATATCAATATCTGGCATGGTAAGTCGTTCAGGATTTAAGAATCGCTCAAACAACAGATTATATTTAATAGGATCTATATCTGTAATACCAAGGGAGTAAGATACAATACTTCCTGCGGCACTACCTCTACCTGGCCCCACTACAATGTCATTGTCTCTGGCAAACTTAATAAAATCCCCAACGATTAAAAAGTAATCCACAAACCCCATGCCACTTATGGTGTCAATTTCATATGCCAGCCTGTCCAACAGTTCCTTAGATGGATCAGTATACCTTTTCTTTAAACCCTCCATACATAGTTTTTGTAAGTAAGCAAGGGCTGTATATTCTGGGGGCACGTCAAACTGTGGCAGTTTATATTCACCAAATTCGATCTCCACCTGACAACGATTTGCAATCTCCCAAGTTCTTTCAAGGGCTTCCTTAGCATAAGGAAACAGCCCTTCCATCTCCTCTAAAGATTTGATAAAATATTGACCGCCCTCATAACGCATTCTGTTTTCATCTGTTACCTTCTTTTGGGTCTGTATGCACAATAATATATCATGTGCCTGTGCATCACTTTCTAAGGTGTAATGAACGTCATTGGTAGCTACTAATGGTATTCCAGTTTCCTCACTCATTCTAAGAAGCGCTTGATTAACAGACTTTTGTTCAGGTATTCCGTGATCTTGCAATTCTAAGAAAAAATTATTCTCTCCAAAGATTTCATTTAGATTATTGGCCGCCTTTTTGGCTTCTTCATAAAAGCCTCTTCTAATATTACTGGCTACTTCACCGCCAAGGCAAGCGCTAAGAGCAATGATACCCTCACTATATTTTCGTAATATCTCATAATCTACTCTAGGCTTATAATAAAACCCTTCCGTAAAACCAGTCGATACAATCTTCATTAAGTTATTATAGCCTGTGTTATTTTCAGCTAGTAAAATCAAATGAAAATACCTGTCCTCAGATGATCCAGGCTCCCTATCAAACCTAGAATTGGGTGCAACATATACCTCACAACCTAAAACCGGATTAATGCCCTCTGCCTTGCAGGCTTTATAAAAATCAATAACTCCATACATAACTCCATGGTCTGTTATTGCCATACTGTCCATACCTAATTCTTTTACTCTGGCCACCATTTCCTTGATCTTACCAGACCCATCTAATAAACTATATTCGGTATGTAAATGCAAATGGGTAAAATTCATATTGTTACCTAAACCCTTTCTAAATTCGAATCCTTGATTCGAACAAAAAAACTGTTATAAAACTATTTATTTATCATAACATATCTAGAGCTTTCCAACAATAAATTATTCTTAGAAATTATGCTGTGTCTGCCCCCCTATTGAGTATGTTCTCCAATTGAGTGTGCCCCCCTATTTAGCGCGTTCCCCTATTGAGTGCGTTCCCCTATCGAGTGTGTTCCCTACAGGTTAAGTCGTACATCCCCCTCGCCGGACGGGGGTGAAATACAATACTTCACTGGAAAGTTTACGTATTTTTAAAAATAAAAAAAGGCGGTATCTGAATTTAGATTACCGCCCATCAAATTTGTACTTCTTAACTCTATAATATATTATCATTTTGCTCAAACTTCGCAGTCAAAAATCTCTATTATACTTGATAAATTCAGTCAAAAACAATATCTATTATGGTTTGCAGTTTGAGTCACATTACTTATTTACTCAAGTTCTGGTCTTGCAGAGTCAATTACTGTATTTAAATCAAATAGATCTCTAAGTCTTTCTGGAAATTGTAACATTGCCTGTCCATCAAGAGGTCTTCTAGTCATTCTTACATAATCATCTTGAATCTGAATCCAGGGACCTTTATATACACCACAGTAATAATCAAATCCAAGTTCCTTAAGGTAGGTAAATTTATCACTTTCATAACGTCCCATGGTAGTTTCAATGTCTATACCATAGGGGAAAATATAAACATCTGTTGGACCTATTAACGAACCAACCTCTTCCATCCATCTATTCGAATCCTTTTTGGTAAAGTTATAGGTAGCTTTTCCCATGTCTCGGTGTCCATAACTGTGACTTGCAAATTCCCAGCCTTTAGCCTTCATACCTTCTGCTACAGCCTTTACAGCTTCCTTATCTTTTTCATAAGTAGGTGAAGCCTGGTCATTGGTACGGTATCCTAGAGAACCTTCATAGCCTGTTAGTGCGATTAGGCCTCTCGCACCTTTATAAGAAAAGTCTGGATGTTCTTTGATAAACGTATCTAATACAGGAACCATATCGTAATCTCCTACCGATACACTGCCATCTGAGAGAATCATCTCATTCTTTGGATCTCCATTTTCATCTAGAATCATTCTAGTAGCAAATCCGTCCCCAGTCATGTAATCGTAGTAATTCACATCATCCTGAGATAAGACAAAAGGTTTCTTATTAGGTGGAAGCATAATATCACCTGCCACATAACTGATTGTTCCATCTGCATTTGTCACCTTTTTTGCCACATCATGTATGCTAACAAGAACATAACCATCTTCATACATTTGCTCCATCATTTCCTGAAATTCAGACACTGTGGTCATATAGTAATTATAGCCATTGGCATCATAGTCTCCATCAAAAGCTAGGGCGGTGTCAGCAATTAAACTATGAAAGAATATATGGCTAATTTCATTCACTGACTCATAAGCACCAAGAGGTACTAGGTTGTCCTTTTTCACCTTATAATCTTCTACTGCCTTGGTTAATCTATCATAGTTTTTATAATCATCTTCAAAGGATTCTACTAGCTCTATCGCTTTGTCATAATCATAACCTTTTGCAATGGTATCTGCTTCTTCTAGTAAATGATCTAACTTATCCTCTAGCTCCTTTTGTAGGTCTGGTGTTGGAGTTATTTCTTCTTTGATACTTATTTCCTCATTGTTGTTATCGTCATTGCCGTTATTATCATTATCGTTGTTGTTATTTGGATCAGAATTATCCCCCTCATTGGTCTGCTCTTGCTTGGTTCCATCTGATGGATTGGGATCTCCCTCTTTATTCTTAAGATAATTCGTAAAAAGTAAATATAAAATAACAACTACTATAATGGCAGCTGCCTCAACTGCTAGCAAAATATAAAACTTATATCTTTTCTTTTCTTTGTTATTGGGTAAGTTACTCATATGACCTCTCCTACTCTTTATCTTATTTTTTCTGTATATTATACTATTTATTTATTTGAGTTTCATTCCTATTTAATCTGGTTACATATTTATTGGTTCTTACTTTGGGTTTTTATTTTGGGTTTTTATTTTGGGTACTTATTGTTTGTTCTTATTGTTTGTTCTTATTATTTGTTCTTATTATTTGTTCTTGTTGAATTTATTATTTCATTCCATCGATTTTTTCATTAATTTTTTTATTGTTTTTATTTCTTATTTATTTCTAAACAATCTACATCTATTATAACATGAACTTTATCACAATAAGTTACTTTTTTATTAATTATTTGTGACAACCCTAATAAATTTTAAATTTACTATAAAAATAAAGTTGTTTTTAATTTTCCCCTTATTAATTATAATAAAAAAAGACATACACCTAATAAAAAGCACATGTCTTATATACTAAAACTTCGCACATCTAAAAGTGCCCCTGTACCTTGAAAATTCAATATATTTGGCAAATAAAATAGCATGAAGCCCTCGATTTTGGTATAATGAAATTGCGAATAACAATAAATCAATACCGGAGGCTCATGCTATGAAAAGTATAACACAAAACAACCAAAATGATAAGAAAATTTCTACTTCGATTTTTAAATTCTTCAAAAAATACAAAATTTATTCTTGCTTGAAAGCAGCAAATGCATATAAATGTAAAGGAATTTCTGTTATAGAAATATTTCAATACCTTTTTTGTCTGATCTTTGAAAATCGCTCCATGTATATGAACATGCTGATGAATAAGGAAAACAAGATGTTTTCAAAAGATACGGTATATCGCTTTTTAAATGCATCTCACATTAACTGGACACGTTTTACATCTTTGCTAGCTGTAAAGATTGCTTCTGAAGATATTACTGGCCTTACCGATGACGAGCGTGTAAATGTTCTGATTATTGATGATACCATGTTTGAACGTGCAAGCTCTAAAAAAGTAGAACTTCTTTCAAGGGTATATGACCATGCAAAGCATGCTTATAAGTATGGATTTCGACTTCTTACACTTGGTTGGTCTGATGGAAATACATTTCTTCCTGTTAATAGCTGTTTGTTATCTACAGAAAACGAAAAACATCGTATAACAGAAGCTAAAACATTTGACAAACGTAGTACTGCTTTTCAGAAAAGGAAACTGGCTCAGACAAAGGCAACCTCTGTGGCTCTTGACCTAATAAAAGCTGCAAAACAGGCTAAAATTCAAGCTACTCATGTTTTGTTTGATACATGGTTCTGTTCACCATCATCTCTTATTGCAATAAAAAAGCTTGGATACGATGTTATCGCAATGGCAAAGAAAACACCAAAAATGCATTATCTTTATAACGGAAAAATGCAGCCACTTACAGAAATTTATAAGCAAAACAAAAAGCGTCGTGGTCGTTCCAGATTTCTATTATCAGTAGAAGTTGCAGTTTCAAAAGATGGTGAAACCATACCAGCCAGAGTTGTATACGTCAAAAATAGAAATAAACGTAAAGAATACCTCTGTATTATTTCAACAGATATGACAATAAGTGAAGATGAAATCGTACGAATCTATGGAAAACGCTGGAATATTGAAGTATTTTTTAAAATCTGCAAATCCTATTTAAAGCTAAGTAAAGAATGCAATTCAATCTCCTATGATGCAATGACTGCACATGTTGCCATCGTATTTACAAGATATATGATGCTTGCGGTAGAAAACCGTCAAGAGATAGATGCCAGAAGCCTTGGCGAAATTTTCTTTTACTTATCAGATGAATTGGCCGATATTACTTGGATTCAGGCACTTCATCTTTTGATGCAGACATTCGTAAATACATTAGCAGATAAATTTTCCTTGTCCGAGGATGAATTAACTCAATTAATGGATACATTTATGGCAGCACTACCAAAGAACATAGTAGAGTGCTTAGGTAAGTGCGCATAATTGTGGTATTATATCACCGCCAAATACTGAATTTTCAAGGTGCATAGAGAAAATCTATGTGCGAAGTTTTAGT
>JBKEAO010000121.1:0-3694 GCA_047972335.1 Anaerocolumna sp.
CTGTATTTTGCTAACTTTTCTACTGTGTCCTGCTTAAATCCTCTAAATTCAATGCCATCAAACATTCTTCCAAGAACTCTAGCGGTATCTTCAACGCTTTCTTTATGCCCTAATTGAATGTCATCTTTGCCTAAATATTCTGGATGACCACCTTCATCAATACATCCGACTGTAAATGCACATCTAGTTCTTGTAGAAGGTTTTTCAAAAATCAAAGCAATATTCTTTCCTTTTAAACTATTTCCTGTAATGCCCTTCTTTTTTTTATCTTTTAAATCCTTTGCTAAATTGATAAAATATTCAATCTCTTCAGGTGTAAAATCTTTTAATGTAAGTAAGCTACGTCCTTTTAAATTCATATTCATCCTCCATTTCCAATGTATATACATTCGATCAATTTGATTATTTATACATTGTACTTTATTTTTATTCATATGTCAAATGAAATATGAATTGCCAAAAATCTTATTTTTACTAAATTTATTATGTCTTATTCTACTTCCATAGATCCCTTATTTAATTACTAGAAATCTCATTAATATACAAATTATAAATGCCTAATTACATTTCTATCCTAAAGTCACTTTTCAAATACTCACCATCTTTAATATCAACTGATAAAATATAGGAAATTCATATCCTTTCATGGACATCTGCTGATATCTTATGATAATTGCTGATTTTAATTCCTCCTGAGTATATACCCTATATTTGGTTAATTTTAAGCTTTTAGCACAAAGCTCTAATAAAGATAAATATAATTCTCTATAGGACCATTCTTTCTTAAGTTTTAGTGTATCTGCCAAATATGGACAGACTATCTCCACAAACTGTCTAGTGTAACTAACCCCCGGTCCATACTCTTCTTTATAATATTCTAACAGCCCCATTTTTACAGCTTCATTGGTATTTATAAACTTTAGTCCACACGCTTCCTCTGTTAGATCATTATCTATATAATATATCTTTCCTTCTAAGGACTTAAGGCATCTTAACCCGTCATAATATCCTACCATCATATTTCTTCTAATTTTAGTCGTATTAAATTCCAGTGTCCCTCCAAGCTTAATACGAGGAGCTATTTCAATCACATTTACATCCCTTGGAATTTTAACAGGCTTTTCTAATCCCCTACCAAATATTCTAATCACAATAATATCCTTATAGCCTCTGTTAATCAACATATCTATTGGGACATTATTAAATAATCCACCATCCATATATTTGAGTCCATTTAACTTATCCTTTTTAAAAGCAGGCAAACTAGCACTAGCCAAAAGATAATCCTTTAAATTCTCATTTTCC
Source organism: Anaerocolumna sp. (assembly GCA_047972335.1). GTDB lineage: Bacteria > Bacillota > Clostridia > Lachnospirales > Lachnospiraceae > Anaerocolumna. Next base: position 1,306 of record JBKEAO010000121.1, read on the forward strand.
ATTTCTTTTGTAGAAATCTCTACTTCTTTTAGCTTAGAAACCAAAAAGGTGCCAAAGATAAACTCCATATCCGAATTCCTTATCTTATCCTCGTCCACCCACTTATCTATTAGGTCCTTTAATGGCGTAATATCAATACCTTTATCCTTTAAAAATTTTGAAATATCTTTTTTTAATTCCTTGAAATTTAATTCCTTTAAATGATGACCTATTAATTTTTCCATCTGGTCATTGTCTACCTTCATAATAGCAGAATAATTAAGTTCTCTCCATAACTGTTCTGCCTGGTCATAATCTCCCATACACATAAGAGCACCATTTAATGCACCAACAGAAACACCGGATACTCCTTTAATTTTCACTCCATAAGAAAGCAAAGCCCTCCAGACTCCAATCTGATAGGCTCCTTTTGCTCCACCTCCTTCTAATACCAATCCGTATTCTTTTGTAAAATCAAAATGATTTAAATTATTCAAATTATTCTCCATCTAATATCTCATTAAAAGCATGTATTTTATCATATAAAAGCAAAAAACAAGCTATCACAAACATCCTAAATGAAGTAAAGGGGTTCATGATAGCTTTTCTATGTTTCTCAAACCTTCCATTTATGCTCCAAGTCCTTATATGAAAGTTTGAGTTAATTATACATTTATATACTTACAATTATCAACTTATATATTTATTATTAGCTTTAATACTTTATACCTTTTATATTAATAGTTTTATTCTGAATACCTTTTATACTATTTAACTTATTTTTATCATCTTATTAAGTCAATAACGTATAACTAATCTTCCACTGTTACTTCATTCTGCTCTTCAAGATCATGGGTTACATACTCTGCAATCAGATTCTGATCCAATATCTCCTTTGAGGTTTTCTTTAGAGTAATCGCTCTATTATAGTCTTCCTCATAAAGGGCTGCATCTACAGTAGAATGGTCTCCTACTTTCCAAGCTCTGCTTCCTTCAAAGATACCTTCTCTTGAAATTTCAAACATTACATCATTATGAATAAAGGATCCACCGAATAGATAAGCTGTAAATGCAACAAAACCATCTGTAGCATTACATAAATCCTGCCCAAGAACATATGGCTGTTCTAATTCTATATCCATAATATTAGCAATGGTAGGGAGAAAATCTATCTGTCCTCCTGTAGTGGATATGGTTTCTGTTACACCACTACCTGGTATATGGATTAACATAGGAACTCTTAACATTTCATCATAATCATAAGTTTCGCCTAAAAATTCTTCCATTTGCACAGCATTATCATCCATGCCTAAATTTAAACCATGATGATCTCCATACAGAGCAATTATGGTATTGTCATATAGTCCTGCTGCCTTAAGTTCTACAATAAATTCACCTATGGCTTCATCAAGATAACGAATTGACTGCAAATAGCTTCCAAACTTTGTGCCCACATCTTCTTCTTTTAGTTCTAGTGAAGTATATTCTTCTTCTAAATTAAAAGGATGATGACTTGTTAATGTTATAATAAACTCAAAAAATGGTTGCTCTTCATTTCCCATAATATCCACAGCTTGTGAAAACATAGACTTATCTGAGATACCAAGCCCTATCATTTCATCTGCAACCAAATCCTCCATGCTATAAAAGTTTTCAAAGCCTTGTGCTGGATAAGCCGCTTCTCTATTCCAGAACTCACCTTTATACCCATGAATAACGTTAGCTGTATAACCTTGATCTCTAAGAAGCCAAGGTAATCCATTGAAGGTGTTATCTTCATATAAAGTGTAACATTCTCTATCAATCACTGGATATAAACTATTTAATGTAGAGAACTCTGCATCCGCAGTGTTACCTTTACCAATGTTTGTATAATATCTATCAAAGTATAAGGTATCGTTATTAATTAATGCATTTAAGTTCGGTGTAAGTACTTCACCGTTATATTCAGCATTGATTACAAAGTTTTGCAATGCTTCTGCCTGAATTAAGATAAGATTCATTCCTTTGCCTATATCTTCGTATCTCTCACCATCACTTTGCGCTGCAACTTCAAGAACTGTATCTAGCACCTCATCAGCTGGCATTACCTCGGGGGCAATGTTTTCTGCAATGGCATTATATATATCATTTACATGATTTGAAAAGAATTCAACACTATTCACTTTATCAAGGGTTGAGTTATTAAAAGGATTAACAACAATTACAAGAAATAAAGCACAAATTGCTGCAACATAATATTTAATCTCTTTTTTATGGTTTAAAGTAAGTTGTTTTATCTTATTGTATTCTGGACAGTTTTCCTCTGACAATAATTTCTTAAAATGATAATAAATAAAAGGAATATCCAGAAACAGTAGGAAACTTGCAGGAATCAAGGTAGCAATAAAACTTTCAGGGACAGCGGCCA
>JBKEAO010000167.1:0-9993 GCA_047972335.1 Anaerocolumna sp.
TATTACATTCAAACTTTGCAGTAGTTGCCCTTACAAGGAAGCATTTATCGAAACCTTGAATAATATCAGACTACTTCCAAAGTTGGAATAACAAAATGATGTACCTTGACAGCTCAAAATGATAATTGTGGATACCACAGGGATTTTCTACCCTTTTTTAGATGAAAATTCATTAATTATCAACAAAAATGAGCTGCAATGGCAAATCAGTGGGTAGATTTTTTTTTCTACATCACCATGAATAATTCAGGTTTAGCTTTGTTTTGAAATGATAAAAATAGGAGGCAATAAGTCATGTATAAGGATGGAAATATGAAAGTGGCCCTCACTGGAAATCCAAACAGTGGAAAAACAACATTATTTAATGCACTAACAGGTAAAATTGAACGTGTAGGTAACTGGGCAGGTGTAACGATTGAGAAAAAAGAAGGTGATATTAAGAAAAATCTTATGAAAACCGATGGACAGATTACAGCCATAGATCTTCCAGGGGCATACTCTATGTCTCCATTTACATCTGAGGAAAGTATTACTAGTACATTTGTTAAAAATGAAAATCCCGATGTTATTATAAATATCGTGGATGCTACAAACTTAAGCAGAAGTTTATTTTTTACAACACAACTACTTGAACTTGGTATACCGGTTGTAGTTGCATTGAATAAAAGTGACTTAACAAAAAAGAAAAAAACAAGTATTGATGTAGCAGGTTTATCTAAGATACTTGGTTGCCCTATTGTTGAAACCATATCAACCAAAGGTAATGACAATGGTTTAGAGGAATTAGTAGCTAAGGCGGTTGAAGTAAAAGGCAATACTCAAACTGCACCATTCCAAAATAAAGGTGTCAATATGGCAGATAGTGCTTCTGTAGAAGCAGCTGATAAAAAAAGATATGAATTTGTAAAAGGTATAGTTGCAAAGGTAGAAAAAAGAGTGATAAGCAGTAATTCACAGACAAAACAGGATGCTGCAGATAGAATCATTGCAGACAAATGGCTAGGAATTCCAATTTTTGTTTTAGTCATGTGGGCAGTGTTCTCCATTTCACAGACTTATTTAGGACCATTTTTAGCAGATACTTTTGTTGGCTGGATTGATGCATTTTATGCCTTTGTAGAAGGACTGTTAGGAGATAGTGCTTCACCAGTACTTACATCACTATTATTAGATGGTATAATTGGCGGTGTTGGTGCAGTAGTTGGCTTCTTACCTCTTATTATGATTTTATTCTTCTTATTGGCTTTGCTTGAAGATTGTGGTTATATGGCACGTGTTGCTGTTGTTATGGATCGTTTCTTTAAGAAAGTAGGTTTATCTGGTAAGTCAATCATTCCTATGATTATAGGAACAGGATGTGCAATACCAGGTGTTATGGCAACTAGAACAATTAAAAATGAAAGGCAAAGAAGAACAACTGCCATGTTAACACCATTTATGCCATGTGGTGCAAAGCTTCCTGTTATTGCTTTATTTGCGGGCATATTCTTTAATGATGCTGCCTGGGTAGGAACCTTAATGTACTTTTTAGGGATTGTTATTATCATCTTAGGTGCGTTGATTATAGTAAGAATCACCGGAGAACAAAATGCAAGATCCTTCTTTATCATGGAACTACCTGAATATAAACTTCCAAGTTTTAAAAGGGCTACTATTTCCATGCTTTCAAGAGGAAAAGCATTTATTGTTAAGGCTGGAACAATTATTCTTCTTTGTAATGCAGCGGTTCAAATTATGCAGACCTTTAACTGGCAATTTGAAGTTGTTGCTGAAGGTGCAGAAAACACTAGTATTTTAGCAAGTATTGCTACACCTTTTGCTATTGTTTTAATTCCGTTAGGTTTTGGCGTGTGGCAATTAGCAGCGGCTGCTATCACTGGATTTATAGCAAAAGAAAACGTAGTTGGTACATTAGCAGTTGTATATTCTATTACTAACTTTATAGATACAGAAGAACTTGCACTTGTATCTGATGGAGCAAGCGTTGCAAGTATTATGGGATTAACCACAATAGCAGCTTTGGCATACTTAATGTTTAACTTATTTACACCTCCTTGTTTTGCAGCCATTGGAGCGATGAACTCTGAGATGGAGAATAAGAAATGGCTATGGAGTGGTATTGCATTCCAATTTGGAATGGGTTATGTTGTAGCTTTCATTACATATCAAGTAGGTACATTAATTACAACAGGTACTTTCGGTGCTGGATTTATACCAGGGCTGATTGCTGTAAGTGCAATGATAGGGTATGTAGTATTCCTTATGAAGAAAGGTACACAAAAAGCAACTAAAAAAGTAGTAGCAAACGCCTAGTTAGGAGGGAATTATGGTAGATATTATTATAGCTCTCATTATAATAGCAATCGTGGGTGCATCCATTACAAAGATTATCATAGAAAAGAAAAAAGGAGCCAAGTGTATTGGTTGTCCTTCAAGTGGAAAAAGTAGTTGTGGATGTAACGAACATAAATAAGTAACGTGAATTTATATAAAATTCTCATCTTTATATAAAAAAGTGATAACATGATGAGTGACTTAATTGGAAATTTTCAATACAGATTGTTGCAGTGAATAAAGAAGCTTCAAACCAGTGTAAATAACTGCTAGTTTGAAGCTTCTTTATTTTATGTAATAACTTTTCTAATGGTTAATACCACCTGATTTTTCCAGGAATGTACATGCAATATTTTTGGCAAATAAATATAGCTAAATTATACAAAAAAGAACAAAAATATAACTTGTTTTTGTGTATTGTTGCCTTTACTATGGAAATGTAAAGGAGAGTATCAATATGCGATTAGACAAAAAACATAAACAAAACCCGATGAGGCAAGGATCTAGAGTTGATATTTTTTTAGAACGAAAATTAGGTAGTGGGTTGTTTACATATAAGACGATTTTTGCCATGTTAATTCCACTTATATTAGATCATTTTTTTATTAATGCTATTAATTTACTAACAACTGCAATGATTAGTTCCTCAAGTCAGGAATCTGTATCTGCTGTTAGCATGATAGCACCAGTTTCTATGATTATGTGGGCTGTTTTTAGTGCCATATCCGTGGGAGGTACTGTTGTAGTAGCACAATATAAGGGCAGTGGGAATGAAGAAAAAACCCGTAATGCTGCAGGACAGGTTATGTTGGCTACATTTTTAGTAGCAATTGTTTCGTGTGTAATACTTGTGGCAAGTTCTGAGGCACTAGTCAATGTTTTATTTGGAGAAGCTGATCCAGTTGTTATTCAAAAGGCAAGTGAGTACCTCATTGGCGTGGCTATATCTCAGATCTTTTTGTCAGTTTATATGGGTGCCTTTGCTGCATTTCGTGGAATGGGTGCCACTAAGATATGCTTAAAGCTTACGATTATTATTAATGTAATTCATTTGTTAGCAAGTATGTTGTTTATCAATGTGATGCATCTAGATATTTTAGGAACAACCCTTTCTTTAAATATAGCGCGAATTATAGGTTGTGTGGTTGCAGTTTGGTTGCTGATGCGGCCAAAGAGTGTATTACGAATTTATCCAAAGGATATATTTAAAATAAATAGTCAAATATTAAGATCTATATTTAAACTTGGAGTACCCTTTGCACTTGAACAAGTGTTTTTTAATGGTGGAAGCATGATTGTACAAACATATATTGTCCATCTTGGCACAAAGAATATTGCTGCAAATGCTATAGGAAATTCAGCATTTTCCATACTATATTCAGCTGGTCTTGCTGTAGGGACCTTAGCAACTACCATTGTTGGACAATGTATAGGTGCAGGAGACAAAGAACTTGCAAGAGAGTATGGTAAAAAAATGGTTTGGCTTGGAACCATGATGTCAGTGATTTCAATCCTATTATTATTCCCTGTTATGCCAATTATTTTACAATTATATCAGGCACCAGCTGAAACCATATCACTCATTTATAAACTGTTGTTGATTGCTATGATACCGATGCCCTTCTTTTGGTCTTATTCCTATGTTATGCCCTGTGTCCTTCGTTCAGCTGGAGATGCTACTTTTAGTTCTGTAGTGTCATTGATCACTATGTGGGCTGTTCGTGTTGGACTTGGATATGTATTTGCCATAACACTTGGACTTGGGGTCCATGGTATCTGGATCTGCATGGGTATTGAATGGTCAGTACGTGGCTTTATATTTTACTTACGGTACCAATCAGGTGTGTGGTTGTCTAAGAATACAATTAAATAACGTAAGCTTTGGTGAGGGTAAGATTGTTAATTATACTTAATACATTCAGTCGATACACTATATTTATTATCATGATAATACCGATAAACTAAATGTTCGATTTATAAAGTAGTTGGATGACTTATTTTGTGGGAAGTTTGAGTTGAAACATAAAGATATGAATATTGCCCTAAAAAAGAAAAAACTAATACATATATACATGAAACCTGCTCCTATGTTAAAATAAAGTGAGAACAATAATCAGATCTCATCTAACAATAGGGGCAGTTTTTTGTTTTAGATATTTACTTTACCCCTTAAATCTAGCCCAAAAGCGAGGTGACGTGAAGTTATGAAATTAACACCCAGAAGTAAGAAAATTATATTATTGCTGCTGGAAGAGGAAAATTATAGAACCATACAATATATAGCAGATGCAATTAACGTAAGTTCAAGAACGGTGTTAAGAGAGTTAGCTGATGTGGAAAACTGGCTAAATACCAAAGGAATACTCCTAGGTAAGAAGAAGGGTACGGGCATTCGGATATGCTTACAGGGAACAGAAAGAGATATATTAAAAGGTCATATTTCCATGGAAAAGGCAGAAGCGACTTATACAGCAGAACAGCGACTTACACTACTAAAAGGAGAATTACTTAAGAATTCTGAAATAACGAAATTGTACTCCCTAACCAAATTACTTGATGTAACTGAGGCAACTGTTAGTGGTGATTTGGATAAGTTAATTGAATGGATGAACAAGTACAGATTAAAGATTGTTAAAAAGCCTGGCCTTGGAGTTTATTTAGAAGGTGCAGAGATAGACATACGTATTGCTATTATTTCCTTGATTTACGAACAATATCATGAAGCTGAACTAATCCACCTTATATTTAATCAGGAAAAGGATGTCATAAATATAGATTTAATGAAATCTAGAATCAATCAGGGGATACTTACGTTTACAGATATATCTCATTTAAAACATGTACAGAGATTTCTTCGTACTATAGAAACGCAAATGAATCTTCGCTTTGCAGACCATTCCTTTATCGCATTGGTAATAAGAATTTGTATAACGATCGGTAGATGCCAAATGGGGATGTTTATTGATGGGAAATTTGATCTTTATATTTCAAAAGATAATGTATTTTATAGGGTGAAAGAGTGGTTTTTATCGTATGAAGACACTATTTCTTTAGCGATACCAGAGGCTGAAATTCAATATATAGTCATGCATATTAAGGGGGCTGAATTAAAAGAAAGTCATGAAAACTCCTTTGTATCAGCGGAGGAAGAAATCAGAATACTTGACTTAACGAAGGAAGTTATTTATATAGCTGAAAGGGAAACAAGTATTTATCTTGAGGATAATAAAAAATTATTGAAAAATTTAGCTGGTCACCTTAAGATGGCTATTTATAGAATGAAAATGCAATTAGATATCATGAATCCCTTATTAGAAGACATTAAAGTAAGGTATCCTGAATTATTTCTAGCTGCAAAAAAATGTGCACAATACATTGGAGAAAAAGAGAAGGTTAAAGTTCCAGAAGATGAAGTGGCTTATCTAGCAACTCACATAGGTGCAGCAGTAAAAGAAAGTAAAAGTAATGTTATGCCCGTATACCGGGCTGCTGTTGTTTGTGCAAATGACATGGGAGCCGCACAATTGCTGGTTTCTGAAATTGGACGACTATTTACCAATATACAAATATCTTCTATTATATCCGCCATGGATATTGAGGGTTTATTAGTTGAAAAGTATATCGATTTTATAATAACTACTATAGAGTTACAAACTACAAAGCTACCCACTGTATTGGTGAATCCAATTCTTAATGAGATAGATAGAAAACATATACGAGAAATGATAGATAACTTTTTACCGGTAAATGCTAGCTATCACAAGATAAAGTCAGCCCAATTTGAAAATAAGTTAAATCAATTAAGACGATACAGTGACTATATATTACAGATACTTCATAACTTTTTATTTGTAGAACAAGTTGTTGCCTCTAATTTGGAGGAGTTAAGTTCTTTCATTTGCCGCTCTCTTGCGAAAACAGCTGAGGAAAGGTTTCAGGTAGAAATGGAATTAGAAGCAAGGGAAGAAAAGGGGGCTTCTATTTTAAATCGCAAAGGATTAGCTTTATACCATATTTATTCAAAGGCCATTCAAGAAGTTAGTATGATAACTGTGAGGCTTAAAAATCCGATAGGTTTCGTTGAAAAAGCAGGTATCCCAGGAAAAGAAGATATGCTAGGAAAAGCAGGTATCCCAGGGAAAGAAGGCATCCTTGAAAAAGAAAATATAGGGCAAAAAGTGGATGCGTTTGTTCTTTTATCAATACCTTATGAAGTGGATTTTTGTGGTATGGAAATTGTAAATGAGATTACTAGACAGATTATCAATAGTCTGTTTAACATAACCTTAAAACAACAGACCAAAGAGGAAATTATTACTGAACTAAATACCATCTTAGATAGTTTTATTCAAAATAAAGTATTAGATCAAAGTATTAAATGAGTTATGTCATGTTTGAAGCGGACATAACTCATTTTCTTTTCCTTTACTTGTTACTTTGTAGTATTTATACTTTAGATATAACATCACATAGAACTTATTGATTAAAATCAAAGACGAGGAGATATCATTATGAAAAAAGTAACAGTAACTGTAACCAATCCAGTAGGTTTACATGCAAGACCTGCAAGCCTTCTTACGAAACTTGTAAAAGGGTATGAGTGTAATATTGAATTTTACAAAAATGGAAATGACACAAAGAAACATCAAGTGAAAAGTATATTATCTGTAATGGCATTGGGTGCGGTAAAGGGTGATGAACTAACATTTGAAGCGGACGGAATAGATGAAAAAGAAGCAATTAAGGCAATCGAGGAGTTTGTAAAGGGCGGTTGTGGAGAATAGGAGATTAGATATGAAGACCATAAAGGGAGCACCCATTTCACCTGGGATAGCAATCGGTAAAGTATATTTAAAAAAGGCAGTTGACATTGAGATATCCTTTACTAAGACAGAAAATACAGATGCAGAGAAGAAAAGATTCCAGGACTCCTTATCTTTGGCTGTAGAACAAGTGGATGAGATTTATAATGAAATGCTTCGTACAAAAGGAGAAGAGGAAGCTTCCATATTCTTAGCGCATATTGAGATGTTAAACGACACTGAATTTAGTGGTGGCGTAGAAGAAGTTATGGAGAAGTCGGGTTGTAACGCTGAGTGGGCAGTTAAAATGGTAAGGGATAATTTTGTTGAAATTTTTGAGTCCATGGATGATGCATATATGAAGGAAAGGGCAATGGATATCAAAGATATTAGTGGGAGAGTGATTCGCCTCTTACAAGGGATAGATAAGGAGGATTTTGGTAGGGTAAGGGAACCGGTTATCATTGTGTCCCAGGATCTTACACCTTCTGATACAGCACAGATGAATCCAGAGTTTGTTTTAGGAATTATTAATGAAACAGGAGGAGCGACCTCCCATGCAGCAATTATTGCTAGAATGCTTGGAATTCCGTTTTGTATCTGTCCACAGATAACAACACTAGTAGAGGATGGACAGCAGATTGCCTTCAATGGAGAAGATGGTTCCATTGTGTTAGATATGACAGAAGACATTTTATTGGATTATGAAAAAAAACAGGAGAAGTTTCGTTTCAATAAGCTTGCTTTAGAAAAATTAAGGGGCACAAAATCTGTCACTGTAGATGGCAAAGAAATCTTACTAGCAGGTAATATTGGAGCTCCAGAAGAAGTTCATAGGGTTTTACAGCAGGATGGTCATAGTATTGGGTTGTTTCGGACAGAGTTTTTATATATGAATAGAGTAGACTCACCTAATGAAGAAGAACAATTTGCGGCATATAAATTGGTGGCGGAGAATATGCAGGATAATCCTGTGGTAATTAGAACTTTGGACATTGGTGGAGATAAGGAAGTAGATTATCTAAAGATTCCTAAGGAAGAGAATCCATTTTTGGGATATCGTGCCATCAGACTCTGTTTGGACCGTGTAGAATTGTGGAAGGTACAGTTAAGGGCAATTCTTCGCGCCAGCGTCTATGGAAATGTACACATTATGTTTCCTATGATTGTATCCTTTGAGGAATTACTAAAAGCTAAGAAGATATTAGAAGAAGTGAAAGAGGAATTAAGAATTAAAGGTATTACATTTAAGGAAAACGTACCTGTTGGTATGATGATGGAAACACCGGCGGCTGCTCTAATGGCAGATGTATTTGCAAAGGAGGTTGACTTCTTTAGTATTGGAACCAATGACTTGATCCAATATACCATGGCAGTGGATCGCATGAATGGAAGGGTTGCGCATCTTTATTCTCAATATGATCCAGCAGTACTTCGCTTCATAAAAATAATAGTAGACAGTGCTCATCAGAATGGTATCTGGGCAGGTATCTGTGGTGAAGCAGCAGCAGATAAAACCTTACTTCCAATCTGGGTAGGAATGGGGCTAGATGAACTTAGTATGTCACCTGGATCCATACTAGAAATTAGAGGACAGATTCAGGGATTGCACCAATCTGCCTGTGAAGAACTAGTAGAAAAAGTGTTACATTTAAGAAGTGCAAAAGAGGTGGAGGAACTTCTGATATCAAAAGATTCTAACATTAAAAGCTTCTAACATCAAAAATGGATGCGATGAAAATATCAAAGTAAGTGGGAGAAAAACAAAGGAAAGGGAAAAGATTATGTTACCCAAAGTTGCATTTGTATGTGTTCATAATTCATGTAGAAGTCAGATAGCAGAAGCACTTGGAAAGCATTTAGCAGCAGATGTGTTTGAAAGTTATTCAGCTGGAACAGAAACAAAGCCGCAAATCAATCAGGATGCAGTTCGTCTGATGAAAGAAATATGGGGAATTGATATGGAGAAAACCCAGAGTTCAAAGCTTTTAGAGGATATTCCAGAGGTAGAAATTGTAATAACCATGGGATGTAATGTGCATTGTCCGACCTTGCCATGTAAATATCGGGAGGATTGGGGTATAGATGATCCTAGTGGAAAAAGTGATGAGGAATTTATTAAGGTCATAAAGACCATTGAAGAAAAAATCAAACTATTGAAAAAAGTATCTAGTTACTAAGATCAAAAACGAAGTATATGAAATGCTGGATTAATAAGGTGTAACTCAGTATATCGCACAATACAACTACAAGGTTTATAATTATTTTAGTAATTTTTAATATTTTTTTAAAAAATATATTGACTTATTTATGCGTTATTGATAAAATAAGAAAGTAAAGAAAATAATGAATTGGATTGTTACTGATAAGCAGGCAAGACCAAATTTTATGAAAGATTGTTTCATAAAATTTGGTCTTTTTTATCTTTATAGGAAGTAAAATGCAATAGGACATGAATAGAGGTGATGAGAATGCAGGTAGAACGAGTGATTAATAACAATGTAGTAAGCGCCTTTCATAAGGGTAAGGAAGTTTTAATCATGGGTAAAGGGATCGGATTTCAGACAAAGAGAGGTAGAGAGGTCGAACAAAAGCTGGTGGAAAAAGTATTTTATTTGGAGACACAGATTGAAGTGGATAGATTTAAGGAACTGCTTACTAGTTTTCCCCTTGAACATATACAGATTTCCAATGAAATAATAACCTATGCAGATAAAGTACTTCATTGTAAATTAAATCCCAATGTTTATATCACGCTAACTGATCATATTAATTTTGCTATTGAGAGATATCAACAAGGAATGATATTTGATAATCCCCTGCTTTGGGATGTACAACGATTATACCCTCAGGAATA
>JBKEAO010000141.1:0-13200 GCA_047972335.1 Anaerocolumna sp.
CTGGAGGATTATAAAGCTTCTAACGGAAAGACAAATCCAATGTATTACATGAACAGGGACGGATTCACATTGTTGGCCATGGGATATACAGGCGAAAAGGCAATGAAATTTAAATTAGCATACATCAAACAATTTAATGCAATGGAAAAGGCTCTAAACGGTAAACTTATTGAACGCGAAAAAGGAATTGCAGTCCGTCAATCTCTTACTAAGGCATTGCAGCAATCAGCAGAAAATGACCGTATGCATGGACACGCATATTCTACATATACAAATTGTATTTATAAGGCTTTGTTTGGCATGAATGCAAATCAATTAAGAGTGAAATACAATATAGATAAGAAACAAAATATAAGAGATTATCTTTCTACAGAAGAACTACAAGCTGTTCAATTAATAGAAATGCTTGTAAGTGGTCTAGTTGCTGTTGGTTGGGGATATGATCAGATTAAATCATTTGTTAATGAAAATGCATTAAAACAAATAGCATAAAATAAAAGGCCTGGGACATATAATCCTGGGCCTAATTTCGTGTTGCATATCGTGTTGCATAACACAGAAAAAGTGCAACACAATATTAAAAAAGAGGGCATTTCAAGAAAAATAAAAACAGCTACAACACTAGTGTTTATCAAGGATTCTTGTATATTATAGAATTAAATAATATTAATATTAACGGGTTCAAGTCCCGTCGACTGCAGTATGTATAATCAAGGGTTTCAGAGTTTGGAAAAACTTTGAAACCCTTGATTTTTTGTGCTTGGAATGCAATTGGGAGAAAATTATACTATTATTATCGTTCTATGTAATAATAGTATAATATTTACAGCAACTTCTGGAATCAATTATACTTTCAGATTAGGGGAAGGTAGGTATGTCTTTTTCTATACTTAAAACTATGATATAATAAGGGGAGATTATTTAACGGAGGAAATTATATTGAGTAAATTAATATTAAAAGTGCTCTTACAAGCTATCATTATTTTTGCGATAATACCATTTATGGGGGTGACTTTTTTACCATCAGATTGGGGATTTCCTTTTTTGCTGCTTACACTATATATTTTGAATCCTATTTTTTTCATATATTCTGGAATGTTAACAGGCAAAAAGATTAAAAACAATTGGTTAATCCCTTTATATTCTTTCTTGATTTTTTTAATTTTTACTCGTTTAATTTATGGAACAGTTGAACCGGTTATAGTTATAATAAATGTGGTGGCGTGTGGAATATCAATCTTATTAACACTTCTTATTGAGAAAAGAAAGAAATCATTTGAAAATTATGAGCATAATGTGAAGTGATAGTTCAAAATTCAATAAAAAATAATTCAAAAAGAAAGTACTAACAAAACGAGGTATATCTGTGGGTGAGAGCATTTTAATTGTTGATGATGAAAAAGAGATTGCTGATCTGGTAGAGTTATATCTAAAAAACGATGGCTTTACAGTTTACAAATTCTATAATGGTAAGGAAGCTTTGGAATGCGTGAATAGTACAAAGCTTAATATGGCTATCCTTGATGTAATGCTTCCAGATATTGATGGTTTTAAAATCTGCCAGAAAATAAGGGAAAAATATTTCTATCCAGTTATTATGTTAACTGCTAGAGTAGAAGATATGGATAAGATAATGGGGCTAACCATAGGGGCGGATGATTATATTACCAAGCCTTTTAATCCTTTAGAGGTGGTTGCCAGAGTTAAAACTCAGCTAAGAAGATATATGAGATATAATAAAGCTAAGGAATGCGTAGAGGATATCAATGAGTATGACATAAGAGGGCTGATTATTAATAAGGATACGCATATATGTACCTTATTTGGTAAGATTCTATCACTTACCCCTATTGAATTCTCAATACTTTGGCATTTATGTGAAAATAAAGGGAATGTTGTATCCTCAGAAGAATTATTTGAAGCTGTGTGGGAAGAAAAGTATCTGGATAATAATAACACGGTAATGGCTCATATAGGAAGACTTCGTGAAAAAATGAAGGAATCTTCTAAGAAACCCAAGTTCATAGAGACGGTATGGGGGGTGGGTTACAAAATTGAAGGCTAGGAAAAAATATAATAAATTTAAGAAAAATCTATCTATTTACATTTTGTCTAGATTTGTTATGTGGGTAATAATATATACAATAGGGTTAATTGTAGGTTATTATCTAGCAAGAATTATTTTATTGAGCATCAATTGGTACTGGAGTAACCCCTTTTATCAGCTGCTACTTATTATGAATGATAACATTAGGATTATTTCTATTTCCATATGGTTAGTTGGTACTGTAATTATCTTTTTATTTTATTGGGTTAAAATATTAGGGTATCTGGAATATATGATACAGGGAACAGAAAGCATTTATAACTCTAAGGAGGAGTATATCACACTACCAGCAGAGTTAAAAGAAGTAGAAAATCAGATGAATCAGATTAAATTAAATGTTAGGGAGAACCAAAGAGCGGCCAAAGAAGCGGAACAGCGCAAAAATGATCTAGTAGTCTATCTCGCCCATGATTTAAAAACACCACTTACATCAGTTATAGGTTATCTTACTTTGCTTCATGAAGAAAGAGAAATTTCAGAAGAACTACAAAAGAAGTATTTATCTATCACCTTAGCTAAGGCAGAACGTTTAGAGGATTTGATTAATGAATTCTTTGAGATTACAAGATTTAATCTTACAAACCTTACTTTGGATATGAGTACAATCAATATAACCAGAATGTTAGAACAAATTACTTTTGAAGCGATTCCTATGTTAAGAGGAAAAAATCTTACCATAAAGCTAGAGGCAGAGACTGATTTAACAATAAAATGCGATGTTAATAAAATGCAGCGAGTATTTGATAATCTAATTAGAAATGCAATTAATTATAGTTTCTTAGAAAGTGAGATTACTATAACGGTTACGAAAGATGGGAATGATATTACGTTTATCTTTTTAAATAAAGGAAATACCATTCCAAAAGAAAAATTGGACCGTATCTTTGAACAATTCTTTCGCTTGGATTCTGCAAGACAAAGCAATAATGGGGGGGCTGGGCTTGGACTTGCCATAGCTAAAGAGATTGTGGAGCTTCATAATGGAAAGATGAGTGCGTTTAGTCAAGAAGAGGAAGTTGTTTTTCATATATCTATGCCTGTCTAATTCTAGCCTTGTAGGAAAATCGTAAGAATTTCTGTAGGGAAAAGTAGAATTCCTTTCATAAAAAACAAATAAATGGCACTTTTAAATTTGGTAAAATTATTTTATCAAGTTTAGAAGTGCTTTTTTATGTATTAAACTTCATACACAAATCAAAATGAAAGGATCAGGTAATAGAATGAAAAAGAAAATAGCAGTTATATTTGGAGGTTGTTCCACAGAATATGAGGTATCTCTACAATCGGCACATTTTATACTATCAGTTCTTATAGATTCAAAGAAATATGAGCCTAGGTGTAGATATATCTGAGAAAAGAATTATTGAAGTATGTAGTGCTTTAAATATACATAATAGAATACTAGATCTAAGTTATAATGATTTCACGAAGGAAATACATATATGTCAAATAGCACAAAATGAATAGAATATCGTATGTTAATGGATTAGCTAAAAATTAAATCTCTAAAGAAATATATTACAGAGGAGTTTTGAATGGAGTTAAAAATAGAAAATGTTTCAAAGAAATATCGAGATAAAAAAGCCCTAGATAATTTAAACTTAACGTTGAATAATGGGGTTTATGGTCTTCTTGGTGAAAATGGGGCAGGAAAGTCAACCTTGATGAGAATACTAGCTATTGTAGATTTTCAAACAAAAGGTGCAGTTTATTTTAATGGTGAAGAAATTACTAAGTTAGATAAAAAATATAGAGAAATTGTAGGATATTTACCACAAGACTTTTATATAAATCCAAGTTTTACAGCGAAAAGCTTTTTGGAATATATAGGTGTTTTAAAGGGTATGAGTAAAATAGAACTCAAAAAAATTATACCAGAGGTACTTGAATTTGTTAACTTAAGTCACGTTGCAGATAAAAAAATTAGTAAGTTTTCTGGTGGTATGAGAAGAAGAATTGGTATAGCACAAACAATTATGAATGATCCTAAAATTGTAATTTTAGACGAGCCAACTGTAGGATTAGATCCAAAAGAAAGAATTAGATTTTCAAATATAATTAGTAGTATGTCAAAAGATAAAATAGTTATCTTGTCAACACATATTGTTTCTGATATTGAAGCGATCGCAAATAATGTTATTATTATCAAATCTGGTGAAATAATAGAAAGTGGTAAAATTAATGCTCTTGTACAAACTGTAGATGGTAGAATTTTTGAATCATTAGTTGATGAGGATAGTTTTATGAAAATACATAATTCAAGAAAAGTTATTAGGAGAAAGCAAGTTGATGAAAAAATATTGGTAAGATATTCTGGTGAGAGATATAAAGAGTCAGAAAGTTATGAAGTTGATCCAACATTGGAAGATTACTATATGTCAGAGTGTTTATAAGTTATTGGAGGAGAAAATGAAAAGATTAAAAATATTTTTAATAGTAAGTACTTGTTTACTGTTTGTTGGATGTGGTGATAGTAGTGTAACAAGAAGTGAAGACTTAAATCAAATTAGTATAGATAATGTTGAAAGGTTACCAGAAGATCAAAAAGATACTGAGTTAAATAAGGTACTTACTGATATGAGAACTTATAGAAAAGATAATGTTAAGTTTGAGAATGGTAGTGTAACTACTTTTGCGATGAACGACTCTCAAATTACTGGACAGACAAAAAATAGACCAGATTTTTCTAATGAGCCAACAGAGTCATCTTATGCACGTATACAAGTAATGTATGATTATGTTCAAAATACGGTGGGTGTACAACAACGTGAAGGATATGGTTGGGATATTGCACAATGTATTGATCCTAGAATGAATGCTATCTATGACGATCAAGATAAAGGTGTAGCTGAGAGTTATGAAAATGAGAATATATATGTAGCAGAGTATGAAACTAAAGTTGACAATGTATACAGTTATTTCATAATGGTAAGAGAAGATAAAAACAGCGAATGGAAAGTAATTTATGATGGAATAGATTACAAGGAGTGATAAGTTATGTTAACTATTGTAGGCTATGAATTGAAAAAGATTTTTGATGTTAAAGCTCTGATAGCAATAATTTGCCTAGTAATTTATTCTTTAATAATGGCATTTATATGGTATGGATATGATGACAAGATTACTCTAACAAGCACAGGTGAAACAGTTAGTGATATAAGTGCTTATAGAGTTCTTAAAAATGAGTCCAAAAGTATAGAAGGAGCTATAAACACAGAATACTTAAAATATCTTGTAGATGAATATGACGGTAGTATTGAGAAAATGTATAACAATGAGTATCTTGATACATATCTTAATCGATTTAAAGTTTCTAATTACATTTTTAATTATGCTGAACTTGGTTCAAGTATGAATAGCAGTTATTTGGATTTAGATTATGAGCTTATGGAATCTGAACAAGACTTTGAAGAACAGTATAAAGAAACCCTATTAACACAAATAGTTGAGAAAAGCGATGGTAATCATGGTATTGCTTTTACTAATCAGTATTCAGAACATCAAATAGAAGTTTTAAATAGACAAATAGAAAAATTAAGTACTAATTTTAAAATAGGCTATAATGAAGGTTGGTATAATATTATAGTAGCTTATGGTCAGCAATTTATAGTTTTGTTAATAGTTATAGCATTTTCGTTAAGTTCTATTTTTTCAAAAGATAGTTCGAATGGTATTGAGGAGATATCATTATCGACAATGTATGGTCGTAATAAAAATATGAATGCGAGATTGATAGCAGGAAATATCTTTGCAGTCATAGTGTACCTGTTATTTTTAGTTGAGTTAATGTTAATTCATGGATCAATATCAACATTAGCAGGTTTTAATAATTCAATTCAATCATATTGGTATGTTTGCTATTACAATATATCTTATGGATTGGGAATTTTAATAATGTTTTTTTGGGGATTATTAGCAGTTCTAGTTGTAGCAAATTTTGTTATGATGATTTCAATAAAAACTAGATATGTTATTGTATCTACAATATTATCAGTAAGTTCAGTTTTATATCTTAAACAACTTACAGTGTATAGTAATCCAATAGCATTACAGATGAATCCATTTTTTTATGCAACAAGATTAACAACATCAAATCTTGTACAATTTGATATACCACATTTTATTGGAAATACTTTGATACCTTATTCGGTAATAACAATTATAATAACAATAGTTTATATATTTATACTTACTGTGATTACAAAACGAGCATTCAAAAAATATAAAATACACTAGGACAGGAGGTAGATTGGTATATGAAAGATATTATTTTTGTTGAACTAAAAAGAGTTTTAGATAAAAGAATATTTGCGATATTTTTTTTCTTCATCTTGGTGTTTTCATCAACAAATATAGTAAGTACATTAAAAAATTACAATGTATATGATAATGTAGGTAATATTGAGATTTCTTCAATAGAAAACTTGAAGGAATCGAAAGATAATATACATAGAATAACACTTGATTATAATAATATGCTTAGAATTATTAACAGAGAAGATAAAAGTAAATATATGTATAACAACAATTTTGTGTTTTTACTTTTGCAGGTATTTAATGATAAAAAATTTGATGAAATTACAGAAAGTGATATAAAACACTTTTATGTAAATAGAGTCGAAAATTTTTCTAAAAATAGAATAGCTTTTCTTGGTGAAGAAGAACAAAAATTTGTTATAGAAAAAGTTAGTGAACTACAAGAGCCTATGGAGGTAGGATATTCGCTAGGTTGGTCTACAATTAATAGTAAGTTGGTTGATTTAGTGACAATTGTAATGTTATTTATATCATTTATATGCGTAGTTATATTTGGAGAGAGTCAGAAAGGTAGTATGAATGATTTGCTTCTATCAACTAAAAATGGCAGGATCGACTTAATTAAATCAAAGTTGAAAGTAGGTGTTTGTTTAAGTTCCATAGCGTATTTTATATCAGTAGCGATATTTACAATTTGTAATTTATTAATATTAGGTGCAAAAGGATATGACTTATATATACAAAGTAGCTTAGGATTTTTGTACTCAGCATATAATATTACTTTTTTTCAACAGTATTTAATGAATATTTTATTGGGGTTTGTTGCTGTACTTTTGATGACATATATTACGATTTTTGTTAGTATAATTTTTAGAAAAATTTTAAATGCAGGGATTGTTATTATATTTATTTGGATTTTAATGTTTACATTACCTAATGAAATATATGTAGGGTATAATTTTAGTCATTACTTTACAAATTTTTTACCATATAATATTATTAATTTTAATAAATATTATCTATATAATGATGTTTATAATTTAAACGGAAATATTATGTTTTCGTATTATATAGTTAGTGTTATTACCATAATAATAACGCTAATACTAGCTTTTATTACGTATATTTTGTTAAAGATGAAAATTAAGAAATATGGAACTAGATAATAATGGATATTAATAGGATATTTAATTTTTAATGAACAAAATTTTGGACATCATAAATTATTTTGGTGTTTTTTTATTTTATTAAAAAATTTTTGATTTGTTAGGAGAAATTATAATGAAAAAGTTGGCTTTATTGGGGTTAAGTGCAATATTTCTTGTATGAATTATAATACAAAATATGATATTGTTAAATACGATATCGAGCAGGGAGAAATGGCAACATTTGTAGGTGCAACTATTACTAATTCAGATTTTGCAGATGATGCGAATAATGAAGATATTGTCTATGAACAGAAATTTGATGATACTGGAAATATTGTATATGAAACCAAACTACCAAAACCTTGCAGAATAGTTATTGAAGATTTGAATGTAAAAGGAATGATGAAAAATAAGCATTTATCAGATAGCATAAGAAAGCAAAGTTTCTATGAATTTAGACGACAGTTAGAATATAAGTCTAAATTTAGAGGGATTGAGTTAGTTATAGCTGATAGATTTTATCCGTCATCAAAAACTTGTAGCCTATGTGGTAATATCAAGAAAGATTTAAAACTAAAAGACAGAGTTTATAACTGTGAATGTGGTTTTACCATTGACAGAGATTTAAACGCAAGTATCAATCTTTCAAGATATAAATTAGCTTAAAGTCACCTAAAAGATTAAGTTAATATGTAGGATTCGTTGTATCCAAATTTACGCCTTTGGAGTGTTATACAAACTAAAGTAGATAATTATTTATAGTTATTGAAATAGAACACGTTGAAAAAGGAATTAAACAAGATTTGTAGATTTTTGGCAACGGTGTTTAGATGATAGAATATAATGATATGAAAGATAAATCTCGTGCATGGATTAAAATAAATCTAGATAAACTAAAACACAATGTAAAAGTTCTACATGAGCTTATGCCAGAATAGGTATTGCCTTATACGGTTCCCTTAGCTCTAATCAGGATCAATTCATTCTTTCACCTAAACTAAAACCTGTACTTTCACTGAAAGCAAAGGTAGCACTTACGAAGGTACTAAAACCTGGAGAGTGTCTTAGCTATGGCAGAACTTATACAGCCACAACGGTAACAAAGATTGCAATTATTCCAATCGGTTATGGGGATGGATTTCCAAGGGATCTATCAAATGGTAGGGTGGATGTAATTCTAAAGGGTAAAAAAGTACCAATTATGGGTAGGATCTATATAGATACTGTAAAAGGTATTTAGTTCATCATTTACACAATCATGTTTTTTTAGAGTTTAAGATGCTATCAATATTCGATCATAAGTAGTTGAATCAATGAAGTTATGAGTGGTATACTGTATAATGTAATAAAGATAGCAGGAGGTTTGACGTGAAAAAAGGCATTTATATGAATGATTCCATCCATGGTTTAATATCGTTAACAGAATATGAAAGAAGAATTGTTTCAACCATTGGATTCAATCGTCTCCATGATGTATATCAAAATTCCACAGTATATCTAACCTTTCCAACCAACCGGACCAAACGATATGAACATTCCATCGGAACAATGAAACTTTGCTCAGACATGTTATTTCAATCCTTATTGAATGCAAATGATTCAAATCTTAATGAATTCTTTGATATATTTAACAAAGAATATAATGCGATTATAGATGGACTCAGAAGACAAAAAGATTTATGTGCCGAAAAGCTTGGTGGTAAATTACCAGAAAAAATTCCTCAAATTAAATTAGATAAGCTGCGCCATTCCCTTATACCAAATAATATCCCAGAACAGTATAAGAACATACATCTAATACTCATGCAAGCCATAAGAGCAGCAGCATTGCTACATGATATTGGGCATCCACCATTTAGCCATATTGTGGAGTTTGCATTAAAAGATGTTTATCTAGAATATAAAGATAAAGATATAGAGAAGGAAAAAGATAAAGAAAAAGACAAAGATAAAGAAAAAGACAAAGATAAAGAAAAAGACAAAGATAAAGAAAAAGATAAAGATATTAGAGGTAAGCAAAATGCAATAGAGTTCATGAACATTATGGGGAAATATTTTGAAGGCGATAAAAAGTTACATGAGCAAATGGGTGATGAAATTAGTGAGGGTATTTTAAGCAAAATTATTGCACCATTATTACAAAACAATGAGAATTATAATGAAAATTTATTTGAATTACTCGTATTAGAAAGTGTAAAAAAAATATTTTCAGATGAAGGAGCCTTTGAGTACATTCATCGAATTATTGATTCTAGCTTGGACGGGGATCGTTTGGATTATGCTACAAGAGATGTGATTAACTCAGGTAAGGATTCTGGAAAAGTAGAGTATAGCAAAATTATCAATGATATGCAGCTTATTGTGGAAAATGGAAACATTTATTTTTGTGTACCATTAAAGGCAGTAAGTCCTGTAGAGGATTTTGTGAAACGTAGATATAACAGTTATAAAGATATTATTTACCATCATAGAGTCATCCAATCTGATTATATTCTAGAAGAAATTGTGAAAGATTTGGTGCGAAAATATTTAAATGAATCTGTATTAAAAGAGCCTAGGGGCAATGAGGTATTGATACCGTTTGACATATCAGGACTATGGTTTCCTTTAGGAGATAAAAAGTCAACAATCAAAGCAAATGCGCTCTCTCAATGGAACGATTCCTGGTTAACGACTATATTGAGGCAAATATATTATACGAAATATTATCGTAATGATAAACTCATAGAAGGTTCTGTAGATTTTGTTTTAGCACAACGTCTTGCAGAACTACTACGTAATAGCAAAAGGTATCATTCTCTTATTAAACGGAGTGAGAATTTTAAAATTATTGACGATGCAGTAAAACTTGAGATAAAGAATCACAGACAAGAGTTAGAGACCTTCCTTCATAAAGAAACAGAATTAGGTAGACATAATAAATCTATAGAGCTGTTTATTCAGATGCTAGAAAATACAACCAAAAGTTCCTCGGGCTTTGTCTTATCTTTTATTTCGAGATGTAGTAATGACATGAAAATGAATGACTTTAAGCAAATGGTAAGTAAAATTGTTAGAGAGGAAACAGGTCATATAGTTACAAATCTTAAGATTTATGATACGGTTACTCTTTTTAAACGGATATCGATCGGATTAGATTCCCCTATTTATTTTTATAACCATAAAGGAGCAATTTGCACTTTAAAAGATATAAGTGGAATTGCTGATATTTTGCAACTGGACTCTGATTACCTACCGGTATTTTATATTTATATCTTAGCCAAAGATGAAGAGGGTATTTTAAAAGAAAAAAGAGAAGAAATATTAGGTAGTATAGGTAAAAGAATTGGTGTCGAGATTCTAAAGCGAATTCTAAATTAATTGAATAAATGTAAATAGATATTTTTATAAGAACCAAAATATCGACATAAATATAGCCAACAGTATGATGAACTGTATGGCTATATTTTGTCATGTGATAAGCATGAAGGAATTCTTTTAATGGTTAGCTTTTCCGATTTCCCCAGCCATTTTAAATCCTTGTTTTGCTACAAAAACAGCAATTACCTCATTAATTACAGCTGCGGCTGCAATGGTTCCTCTTACAATATCACCATATTGGCTATAGTCACCGGTCAGAGAGGAAATAGCAATGCCGGTAAGCACCAAAGAAACACCTGAATGAGGCATTAGTGTTAGACCAAGATATTTTTTAACCGTAGATGGTGCATGGGTTAGACGTGCACCAAGGGCTGAGCCACCAATTTTTCCTACAGCTCTCATAATAATATAAATGGCAGTAAAGACGCCTGCGCCGAGGATTAGGTGATAGTCAAGAGGGGCACCTAAGTTAAGAATGATAAGGGTAAAGCAGGCCACAATACCAGGACTACAATATTTCATCGCTTCTTCTAATTTTTCACCATCGATTATGTTAGCAAAACATGCTGAATAGACCATGCCTGAGAGCATAAAATTTAACATAGGAGTGGGCATTAAGTTATGATTTACCCACATAGTGAGTAGCGCTGCAACAAGGGCTCCTATAAATATGATTATGGCATTGGTTTTAGCAGAAGATGTGCGTTTTAATATATGAGCGATGGGAATGCCAACAGCGATACCTATTAGTAAAGGTATTAGTACGATAAGCAAAATGATATACCCTGGAACGGAAGCGCCAGCTGTCTTTCTAACAACAATACTGAGTACAGATAAAAAAACAGTGATAGCAATTACATCATCTAATACAGCAAGTGGTATTAATGTTTTAGTAACTGGACCATCGGTTTTGTATTCTGTGATGATGGATAAGGCAGGAGCAGGGGCTGTGGCTAGGGCAATGCCGCCAAATATCAGACCTAGAAAGACGGGAATTCCCATGTAGTAAAAAACCACTCCAAAGGTAGCACTCACCACTACAAAGGTCCCTAATGACTGTATTAATGTAATAACAAGGATTTGTGTGCCATAAGAACGCATACGCTTCCATACCATTTCTGTACCTAACATAAGACCCATGCCACATTCTAATATTGAGATCATGTTATGATATGTGGGTGCATCCAAAATCTCCTGGGATAAAAGATTAAGTGCGTATGGACCAAGTAACATACCGGATATTAAGTACCCTAAAACAGAGGGCATATGTGCCTTTTTGGCAAGTTGTCCAGCAAGGACAGCAATTAAAATTGCAATTAGTAATTGAAAAATGTTTGTAATCATAGGTAATCCTTTCGGGTGTGATATAATGAGTGGATTGGAACTATTTATAAACTTAATAGTTTCAAAAAATCCTGACTTATTTTCCTGTTAGTGCTATAATAAAAGTATTTTAAGAATGATAATTAACAAAGCATCTATATTTTACACAGTAAAGATAGGATATATACGGGATATTAATAATATAGGAGGAATTATGAAAAAGTTATCAGGTATAAAAAAGATAATCATACTCGCGTTAGTTATAATAAGTGGTTATTTATTTTGCATATGGCAAAATAATAGTATTGTTATAACAGAAACTGAATATACCAATGCTAAGATCCCTGATGCATTTAACGATTATGTTATATGCCAAATATCTGATTTACATAACAAAGAGTTTGGTGAAAATCAGAGGAATATTTTAAATAAGATCAGTCGCATTTCACCAGATATAATTGTAATTACAGGTGATATAGTGGATAGAAGAAAATATAATTTAGAAGTTGCCATGGAATTTGTAAAAGGTGCTATAGACATTGCACCGATTTATTATGTGTCTGGCAATCATGAAGCATGGTCAAATCAATATACAAGTATAAAAAATAGTTTGGTGAATGAGGGAGTTGTTGTTCTTGATGACACTATGTCTCAAATTACTATAAATGAATCCAGTATTGATATAGTAGGTGTTTCAGATCCAGACTTTCTTACATCAAAATACAGTGAGGGAACTGACATTTCTTATATGGAGCAACAATTAAAGCAATGGTCAGAAAATCAAAATTTTACAATTTTATTATCACACAGGCCAGAACTATTTCATATGTATGTTGAAAATAATATGGATTTGGTTTTTAGCGGTCATGCTCATGGTGGACAAATAAGACTTCCCTTTGTTGGAGGATTGGTCGCACCAGACCAAGGTGTATTTCCAAAGTATACCAGTGGACAACATAAAGAAGAGGATACTACAATGTTTGTGAGTAGGGGATTAGGTAACAG
>JBKEAO010000043.1:0-4665 GCA_047972335.1 Anaerocolumna sp.
AGGTTTGATAAGTAACTTTCATAGTCAGTCTCCTTTTGTAAATAAAAGATTAAGAAGCCATTGACTGAACTGCCACACAATTTAACCAAGGCGTTAAAACAAATCTTAGTGTACGGTCTTATAGAGCCACTTATATGTGCTTGAAAAGGCAGAACTTACACTGATTATTATGCTGTCTAAAACAAGAAAGAATTTACAACTCCTCCTCCCGTGCTTTGTAGTGTAGCTTCTTGAAGTTATTATCTCATAGGGTAAAGGGTTTGAAAATCTTTCATTACTATTTGTGCCGCCGCTTGGCGGCGGAATGGAGATTATTATGAGCCTTGAATGGCTATTAAAAATTATCAACCAAAATGGAATGTCATTTTTAAGGGGTGCTGGAACCACCTTATATATTTCTCTAATTGGTACAATTATTGGTTCTCTAATTGGATTGTTAATTGGTGTAGTTAGAACCATTCCAATGCCTGATAAAGGTGTGAAAAGAGGGTTTTTAAAGACTGTAAATGGAGTACTTAGTGCGTATATTGAATTCTTTAGAGGAACGCCTATGATCGTTCAAGCCATGGTGATTTACTATGGTTCTGCACAAGCATTTGGCATTGATATGAATAAAATTGTAGCAGCTATTTTTATCGTATCTATTAACACGGGTGCTTATATGTCTGAAATTGTTAGAGGTGGAATTGTTTCCATTGATAAGGGACAATTTGAAGCAGCATCAGCTGTTGGTATGAACCATGTGAAGACAATGATTCATGTCGTTTTACCTCAAGTAATTCGTAACATCTTACCTGCTACAGGTAACGAATTTGTAATTAACATAAAGGACACCTCTGTATTAAATGTAATCGGCGTTACAGAACTATATTTTTCCACCAAATCAGTGGCGGGCAATAACTTTCATTACTTTGAATCCTTTGCAGTTGCCTGCGTATTGTATTTTGTCATGACTTTTACAGTAACTAGAATTCTTAGATACATTGAAAAGAAAATTGATGGACCTGATAACTATATTATGATGGGAAATCAAATGCAGGTTGAAAAGCCTGAAAATGCAATGAAAAGAACAAAAAATTTATAATCAAAGGAGATTAAGAATGGATAAAGTAATAGAAGTAAAACATTTGAGAAAATCCTTTGGATCCCATGAAGTTCTAAAGGATATCGATTTTTCTGTAGAAAAGGGTGAGGTTGTTTGTATTATAGGTTCCTCTGGTTCTGGTAAATCTACACTTTTAAGATGTATTAACCTTCTTGAGAAACCAACTGGCGGAGAAATTATATATAATGGTGAGAATATACTAGATGATAAACATGATGTATATGCTTATAGAACCCATTTGGGTATGGTATTTCAGCAATTTAACTTATTCAATAATCACGATGTATTAAGCAATTGTATTGTAGGTCAAGTCAAGGTATTAAAACGTACCAAGGAAGAAGCGAAAAATGTTGCTATGAAGTACCTTAAAATTGTAGGTATGGATCAATATATTAATGCGAAACCAAGACAATTATCAGGTGGACAAAAACAGCGTGTTGCCATAGCTAGAGCTTTATCTATGGAACCAACTGTGATGCTATTTGATGAACCAACCTCTGCTCTTGATCCTGAAATGGTAGGAGAGGTTTTAAAGGTTATGAAAGAGTTGGCCCAGTCTGGTCTTACAATGCTTGTTGTGACACATGAAATGGGATTTGCAAAAGAAGTGGCAGACAGAGTTGTATTTATGGACAAAGGTGTAATTGCTGAGGAAGGTAGCCCAGATAAAATCTTTAATAATCCTACACAGGAAAGAACAAGAGAATTTTTAAGTCGTGTTTTAGCTGAAGGATAATAAAAAAATGAACCTTAGTGATAAGGTTCATTTTTTTATGTGCCAGGCATGGCACTAATCTAGCTAGTGAAAGTCTGGCGACGGATATTTATCGCCAAGTGTAGTGAACCACAAGTTGGTAATTGTATGGATGAAGGTGTGGTGCAGCAAACTTCTCCTGCCTATGAATAGAAACTTAATAAGGCAATCAGGTGGGAAAACCCAGTAATTATAATACCTTCGTTATATCAAATAAGTTATTAATCACTGTCCAACCTTGTGGAAAGTAATTCATAATCTGCCAGATACCTGCCCCATTTAATCCGTACTCTGGGATTAATCTAAACTTAGCATTCATACTACGTGCATCTTCAAACCATACAACATGGACCTTACCATCTTCGGAAGTGTAATAGTAAAATGGTACTTGTGCGGCTTCATCAAACTGAATCGAAGCATTATAATTGATGGCACGTTCTAAAGCTTCTACATTACTTAGAGATTCTGCTTCTGATTCACCTCTAACAAAGGGAAGAATCCAGTCATAGGCATAATTTGGTATACCCATTAGAATTTTATTCGGGTCAATCACGGATATACCATATTCTAATACACGTCTTACACTATCAAGTGGGGCTGTTGCCATTGGAGGGCCAAATGTGTATCCCCATTCGTAAGTCATTAGAAGGACTTTGTCAGCGATTGCCCCAATTGCAGGATAATCATGTGCTTCATAAAGAAGCCCTGCTTGTTCACCTGAAGTCTTTGGGGCTAATGGAACCATGACAATATAACCTTCTGGTTCAAGCTTGGCTTTAACTGCGGCAATAAAATCTATGAAGGATTGTTTGTCTTCAGGAAGAACAAATTCAAAATCAAGATCGATTCCACTATAATTTTTTGTTTGTATATTGGTTAGAATATTATCTATTAATTTTGCCTGACCTTCTGGGTTAAGAAACATTTGATGCGCAATTTCATTACTAAAATCTCCCTCAGAATCCATGGGCGCTAACATCATAATGGGGGCGACACTATAATCTCTGGAAATTTGTATCAGTTCTGTATCATCAATAGGTATTAAGTCTCCTTCTGGTGTAAAACCATAAGTAAATAGGGAGAAGTAAGTCAGAAAGGGGAGTGTCTTTCTTAATACGGTTCTGTCAATAAAGGGATATGCATAACCGTTAATTGTGATATTACCTAGTACCTCATCTCTCTGGAAACTAATGACGATAGTTTCACCAGGCGTTAAACCTTGTGTGTCAGCGAGCCAAGGATTATTTCTTAGTATTTGGGTTACTTGGACTCCATAGGTTTCTGCAATGTCGTATAAGGTATCTCCTTCTACAACAGTATGGGTAACATCAGTATATAAAACTACGATACTTTGCCCAACAAGTAAATTATCAGGATTAGGAAGTGCATTATCGGTAATAAGTCTTTGCGGAGTGACATTGTATTGATTGGCAATTGAATTTAGTGTCTGACCAGGTTGAACAACATGTATTATCATAGGATTTTTGTTCCTGACAGTAAGTTTTATTACAATATATGAATATGAACTTAGAATGTGCTGTTATCTAGGTAATTAATGCTACAGTATTGATACTGTAATGCTAACAAGATTCATTTGTACATGGGAAAATATACAAATGTGATAAATGCATTTTAAACTGATATCTACTCTTTTGTAAGTTGATTCATTAAGCTGTGAAGGGAGGAGAGCAGGGAGGAAATGTTATCAGTTTTTAGATTTGTTGCACAAATTAAATCCAAAGGTACCATTTTGGCCGGAGTCTTTAGTTGTCTCCCTTTTTCGGTAAGTTTTATTACTACATTACGTTCATCATTTAAACTTCTTATTCTAGTTATTAGCTCCATGGATTCTAACTTTTTCAACAATGGAGTAAGTGTGCCAGAGTCTAAATATAATTTTTGCCCTAAAACTTTGACGGTAATTTCGTCCGCTTCCCACAGCGCCAACATTGTAATATAACCTGTATAAGTTAATCCTAGTGGATCAAGTATAGGTTTATATTTTTTTATGATCTCCTTGGAACACACATATAGAGCAAAACACAATTGATTATCTAATTTAAGTAAAGATTCTAGCTGTTCCTCAGAATAATCAGTAGGAAGTATATGATTGGAATTAGTTTCTGTTGACATATTATATCCTTTCCATCAATTGGATGATTGGTTTCGATGAATATTTATTTTTGTGAATATTAATACTGAAGCAAATATTTAATCTGATCTAGGTAAACTCACCTAATTAAAAATAGGTATATTAAATTTAATGCAATTAAATAGTACATAAGAGTACAATATAAGTCAAGTAGGAAAATAATTTATAAATCTATATTATACTTGATAAATTCAGACAAAAACAAAATTTATTATGGTGAACCAGATTTTTTTATAGTTGTGACTATGATGAATTTGTGAAGTTACTTATGGTTTATAAGCTTTGGTTTAGATAAAAAAAGTTCACTGTTCGACTGTTCTGTAGGAGTTTGAACTTTTTTTATCTGCTTTACCAAAGTTATAAACCATTAGTAACTACCAAATTAGGAATTGGAACAACAATAAAAAAGTCTGGTTCCCCATAATATCGATATTCTAAATACTGAATTTATCAAGTAGTAGGGCAACTTAATTTGCGCAAAGTTTAATTTGTTAATATTATGGGGAAGGTTAAGTTATTAATATATGATGAAGTTTAAGTTGTTAATATTATGATTGACAAAGTTATATTAATTGTATACAATCAAATAAAGAACAATTAATTTGCATGAGGTTTATATAAAGTTTATATAAGCATGTGCTCCGTTATATAAAG
>JBKEAO010000003.1:0-14577 GCA_047972335.1 Anaerocolumna sp.
TTCCACTTACTAACTCCGTTCGACTTGCATGTGTTAAGCACGCCGCCAGCGTTCATCCTGAGCCAGGATCAAACTCTCAAATTGAAGTTTAATCATTTTCAGAATCAACATTGGCTAATTTTCTTAATCTAAGATTATCTCTTTCGAGATTTTAGCAAAGGTTAATTTCCGTCGGAATTTTCATTCCGTTTACTGTTTTAAGGTTGTATCAAAACTTTCGTCTTAATACTGTTCGTGATGTTTCTAAACCGTAGTTTATCTACATCAAATTGAAAATTTTATTAGAATTTTCAGGGTTGTTTCACTGTTCAGTTATCAATGTTCTTTAGCCGTCGTTTCCGACAACTTTTATATATTAACACACATTTTGATATGTGTCAACAATTTTCTATTACTTTTTTTGAGTTAATTTCACATGCATTTTAATATGCAACTCATAAAAAATGAAATTTACACATTTATTCTTAGTATCTTCTATTATGATACAATAATTTAATTACTTTGCCACCTTTTTTATCCTTATGATTATATAACAGTTCAATTACCCTCTAACTTCATAGTTAAAACTGAAAGTATAAGTTTATAACATTAGATAATCAGTTCTAACGTTTGTACCTTTATAAATCTTCTTATACTTTTATTCTTTTCATAAAGTTTTCATTAATTAATCACAAACTATACACATTTACGATGTAATATAGGAAGCGGATAGTGAATGAAAACACTTTCTACTCCCCACCCTATTATACGCAAGGAAACACCTAATTTCTAAGCCTTACGGCATGAAATTAGGCGTTTCCTATTTCATTCATATTGTTTTATTTGTTAATTTTTTATACGATTTACTTTTTTGTGCAGCCTAAATTACTTATAGGATACTTAAGTTACAAGGACCTGTGTAATCTTATCTTACTTAATGTATGTATCTAATGCAAAGCTAATAATTAATGCACGATTGATTTTCTTTAATACGTCTTGATCTAGATGACATACTTTTTCTTTTAACCTGGATTTATCAATAGTTCTAACTTGTTCT
Organism: Anaerocolumna sp.; assembly: GCA_047972335.1. Classification (GTDB taxonomy): domain Bacteria; phylum Bacillota; class Clostridia; order Lachnospirales; family Lachnospiraceae; genus Anaerocolumna. The sequence continues at coordinate 1,037 of JBKEAO010000003.1, forward strand.
AATAAAATTACTGAATCTTTAATAATTCCATATTTATCTGCATCGATTTCAACATGTGTAGGAAGCTTCGCCTTATTCATTTTTGATGTTATTGCAGCGCATATCACTGTTGGGCTATGCTTATTACCTGTGTCATTTTGTATGATAAGAACAGGCCTTACACCTCCTTGCTCAGATCCAATCACAGGTCTTAAGTCTGCATAAAAAATATCGCCTCTTTTTATATTCACTTTTCTCACACTCCATTTTATGGCTTTAGTCTTATTATTTCCAATTTTGACTGGTGTATTCCATAAAATATTTTCTTTCTGTGACCTTTTGGCAATATTTTTACTTAAATGTTCTATAGCCCTTATTCATTCTATTCTAAAATATTTGTTGAAGAACTATTTTCTTTCAGAACAACTGGTAGCATATCAATCATATCACTAGCCAATAGTGCATATGCTCCGTATTTTTCTTTTCCTGCATCACCTGTTAGACCATGGATATATACTCCTAATTCACTAGCAATAGCAGGCGTTAATCCTTGGGCTATCAGACCCGCAATAATTCCTGTTAAAACATCGCCAGAACCTGCCGTTGCCATTCCATTATTTCCAGATAGGTTAATATATCTATTTTTATTATGAGCAACTATTGTTCTAGCATCCTTCATTACATATATTAAATCACTACCATCTGTACAAATATCAGCTATTGATAGTACATTTTCTTTCAATTCTTTCACAGAAACCTTAAGAAGATCAGATAATTCTTTCATATGAGGTGTTAAAATGGTATTCTTTGGTAATATCAAATTGCAGCACTCTATTCTTTTACTGACCTTCTCATTTACTTGTTCACATATCCTTATATTTTTTGAATTATTTATATTCAATTCTTTTTCTATTAACTCTTCATCTACTATAGTGCAAAGAATTTGAATGGCATCTGCATCCAGTATAAGTGGCTTGTTGATATTGTTGATGACAAACTCAAATAGTTCTCTTGCAATACTATACACTCCCATTCCAGGTCCCATTACAACGACACTGGCCCATTCTAGCATATCTTTCAAATCTTTAAAAACTTGTTTTTCCAACTGTTCTGTATCATAGGTATAGATTAAGGATTCTGGTAGATTGTTCCCAAGAGTAGACCTATTACAAGTTGGCGTCACAACTTTCACCAAACCTGCCCCAGTTTTATAGGCAGCTTTTGCACTAAAATAACATGCGCCGTAAATATCCTTTGAGCCTGCTATTACTAACACCTTCCCATACGTGCCTTTATTAGAATCATTCTTTCTTTCAGGAAGTTTACTTAGATCCTCTGGCTCATATATATAACCACTAACCCCTCCACTCTTTAGAGAGATTTCTGGAAAACCTATATCAGCCAATTCTACTTTTCCTGAAAAATCGCAGCCTGGGTATAAAATTTGACCCATTTTTAAAAAGCCAAAAGTTACAGTAATAAATGCTTTTATTACACCACCCATGGCCCTACCTGTGTCTGCTGACAAACCAGAAGGGATATCAACGGAAACTATTTTTTTCCCAGCAGCATTGATGCTATCTATCAAATCAACATAATATTGATCAAGTGTTCTATTTAAACCGACACCAAATATTGCATCTACTATAATAGTATATTCATCAGCCTCAAGTTTGTTATTGATTGATATGCCTAAATTTTTAGCAATGGTATATTGTTGTAAAAACAATGAAGTACTTTTTTCAATATCTCCAGCAATAAAAATATCGACTTTATATCCTTTTAAAGTAAGCAGTCTAGCAACTGCAATTCCATCCGCTCCATTATTTCCAGTTCCACATACAATCAAGACTGGCTCAGTATCGCTTACCATCTGCATCACAACCTGACAAACCGCAAGAGCTGCACGTTCCATCAGTACAATTCCAGGTATCCCTACTTTTTCAATCGTATGGCTATCTATTTGTTTCATTTGATTAGAATTTACAATCAATTTCATAAGGACTCCTTTTTCATCACTTTGGTAAGCTCTCTCCGACAGCTACTGCACTTGCATACTCTTTCACGTTGGTAATACTAACAAAAATACTGGTTATACCAAGAATTTGTGCTTGTTTTTTTGCTCCACCATATAAATTGACATAGGGTTTTCCCTGCTCATCTCTTAGTACTTCCACTTCAACAGGCGTAATACCATGAAAACCTGTACCTAGCATTTTAACGACCGCTTCTTTTACTGCGAAATTTCCCGCAAGTTTATTCTGATCAAGATCCGCCAGATTCTGCTCGTTCTTAGTATATACCTTATTAATAAAAGCATCCTTTTCACATGCTTTCATAATCCTCTTCACTTCAATCAAATCAGTTCCAATCCCAACAATCATTTTTTCACCTTTATATGAAAGAATATGGTTTAATCATATCCTTACAATCATTTTTTCTGAATAAAAAACAACCAGTAATGTAATTGCATGACCTCTTTAATTCTTCAAATTTTCATCCAGTTCTTGTAGCAGTTCTGGTCCCATAATATCATGCATATAGCTATATATGGCTGTGTTTTTCATTTCCATATCCTGTTTTTCCAGAATTTTATCCTTTAGTTCCTCTCTGACAGAGAGTACCCAATTGCTGATTTCACTTATTCTTTTCTTATTATCATTTAGCCGATTGTAGCATACTATAGCACTTTCAACGATTAATTTCTCATTTAATTTTTTTATTGTGTATGGTAACTCTATTAAGTCATCTTCCATTTTCTTTGTTTTTTCTGAAATTTCTCTAATAAATTTTTGATTTTGATCAAGCTTTTTAGCCTTTAATTTGCCGGAATCATTTTCCGATGGATCCATATGCTCAATGATTTCTTTCATAAGTTTTGTCTTAAGTTGCTTTAAATCTTTTAGTTCTGTTGCTATCTTCCCTTGCTCTTTGATCAATTTATTCAGTTCTACTTCAATATCTCTGATTTTGTAAGGTTTATCGTAGTCTGGAAATAATTCATGCCAACGTTCATCAAGAACGATAATGGGTATTTTTTTCCCTTTAAATGCTTTTTCAAAGTCAATGCTTTCGTTTTTATTCTTCTTCATTTTTCCCCCAGCAAATGCATAAAACTGGCAAATGCCCAGCTTTCATCAACGTTAAGAACTGGGCATTTGTCATATTATACAGTTTGTTTAACTTACCTATACTGGTACATCCTTTGGTATGTTTAATTCTTTTACTTATTTTGATTTGATTCTTCCTCAATTGTGTTTAAAGTATAGGAAATCTTCATCAAACTTTCTGCTAAATGTACATTCTCCACGATGATTTCAGGTGGAAGATTTAAGTCAATAGGGGCAAAATTCCAAATCGCCTTAATACCCATATTAACTATTTCTTTTGCTGTAATTGGAGCTCTCAATTTAGGAATTGTAAGCGCAGCAATATGAATCTTATTATTTTTTGTGAATTCTTCTAACTCATCCATCATACGGATTTCATTCCCTCTAATAGAAATGCCTTCTAATCTAGGGTTCACATCAAAGATTCCTTTTACAAAGAAACCTCTTCTTTCAAAATCCACATAATTTGCCAATGCTTGACCTAAGTTACCAGCACCGATAATAATAACGTTGTAGCTTTTATCAAGGCCTAAAATCTTACCTATCTCGTTGTATAAATACTCAACGTTGTATCCATAACCTTGCTGTCCAAAACCTCCAAAATTATTAAGATCTTGCCTAATTTGAGAAGCTGTTACTTTCATTCTTTCGCTAAGTTCTTTTGAAGAAATACGAACCACATCATTTTCCAGCAATTCTCCTAAATATCTATAATATCTTGGCAATCTTTGTATGACTGCTAACGAAATATCTTTACCTTTCACTATGATTCTCCTTTCAGTGAAAATTATATCTATATTTCAATATTATATTGGATTGATATATATTTGTCAAATATTGATTAACACTTGTTTATTAATATCTTGCAGTTTCAGTTATTGATTAGAAAATCTCTACACATTGCATTAAAATTCATCAAACTGAATTAATCAAGTATCATTGAGAATTTTAAACTGCATTGTTTTAGTACCTTATATATATCTGCTAAATATACCTTATCTCTTGCATATACTTGACATTTTTACAATGTTACCATATTATTTTTACAAGAGATTCAAACAAAAATATATGACGAAAATAGTAAGGGAAGTATTCATATGATATTAGCATGTAAAAATATATGTAAAAGCTTTGGCACAGACCAGATATTAAATAGTGTGTCATTTCATGTAAATGATAGAGAAAAAGCCGCAATTGTTGGTATGAATGGTGCAGGTAAATCCACCCTTTTTAAGATTATTATGGGGGAATTATCTGCCGATGAAGGAGAAGTAATCTTTTCAAAAGGAAGTACTGTAGGCTATTTATCTCAGCATCAGGAACTTTCCTCAGAAAACACAATATATGATGAAATATTTACAGTGAAACAAGATGTGGTTGATTTGGACTTAAATATTCGCAAACTAGAACAACAGATGAAAAATACCCAGGGCAAAGAGTTGGAAGACATGCTTTCAACTTATACAAGACTTACCCATGAGTTTGAACTAAAAAATGGTTATGCATGTAAAAGTGAAGTAACTGGTATTTTAAAAGGACTTGGATTTGGGGAGGAAGAGTTCACAAAAAAAGTCACCTCTCTTTCGGGTGGACAAAAAACCAGAATATCACTTGGCAAACTGTTACTTAGCACACCTGATTTAATACTTCTTGATGAGCCTACCAACCACTTAGATATGGATTCCATCGCTTGGCTTGAAACTTATCTTCTTAACTATCCCGGTGCAGTAGTGGTAATTGCCCATGATAGGTATTTCCTTGATAAAGTAGTTACCAAAGTAGTGGAAATTGAGAACACCAAGGCCGTATCTTATGAAGGAAACTACTCTGTATTTGCAGAAAAGAAAGCCTCCTTAAGAGATGCTATGTTAAAGCATTACTTAAACCAACAAAAAGAGATTAAGCACCAGGAGGAAGTGATTGCAAAGCTTAGATCCTTTAACAGAGAAAAATCAATAAAAAGGGCTGAAAGCAGGGAAAAAATGCTTGATAAAGTTGAGAGAGTGGAAAAGCCTATTATGGAACAATCTCATATGATAATTCGACTTGAGCCTAATATTACAAGCGGTAACGATGTCCTTACAGTAAAGGATTTGTCTAAATCATTTGGCAGCAACAAATTATTTGCTGATCTTAACTTTGATATCAAAAGAGGTGAGCGTGTTTCCATTATTGGTGGAAATGGAACAGGTAAAACCACACTGTTAAAAATAATAAATCAAATTGTTTCCTCTGATTCAGGTGAAATTACGCTAGGAGCAAAGGTCAAAATAGGTTATTATGATCAGGAGCATCAAGTATTAAATCCTGAAAAAACTCTATTTGATGAGTTACAAGATACCTATCCTAACTTGGATAACACTAAGATTAGAACTACATTGGCTGCGTTTTTATTTACAAATGATGATGTCTTTAAAAGAATAAAGGAAATCAGTGGTGGTGAAAGAGGACGAGTTTCTCTTGCTAAATTAATGTTATCTGAAGCAAATTTTTTAATACTGGATGAACCTACGAACCATTTAGATATTACTTCAAAAGAGATTTTAGAAAATGCTTTAAATGGTTATACCGGAACTGTACTCTATGTTTCTCATGACCGTTATTTCATTAACCGTACTGCTACAAGAATTTTAGACCTAACACAGAAGAAACTACTAAATTATATTGGAAATTATGATTATTATTTGGAAAAGAAAGATATGGTAGAACAAGCCAACCTTTTTTCCAATGATGGTACTGCTATCTCAACAAAAGCTACAGAGCAAGATTCTGAGAATAAAACAGATTGGAAATCTCAAAAAGAAGAGCAGGCAAGAAATAGAAAACGTCAAAACGATCTTAAAAAGACCGAAGAAGAAATTCATACTCTAGAAATTCGCAATGATGAAATAGATCTGTTACTGACAAAAGAAGAAATATTTACTGATGTTAAAAAACTCTTGGAATTAAATAAAGAAAAGAAAGAACTTGAATCTAGATTAGAAGAACTCATGGAATTATGGGAGGAGCTTTCTGAGTAATTCTTATTTAAATCCCCGTGATTTTCATAAAAAAGAAACTACTACACCCTATTTTTCTATCCATATGACCTTGACTAATTTAAAACCCCCAATTGTTATTAGAGCTTACGATAACAATTGGGGGTTTTAAAAAAATCTATAAACCTCTTTCACTGATGTTCTTAATGGTGTTCATGATATGCTCATGAGCAAGATCTTCTGCCTTTTGGCCATCCCTTTGTCTGATCGCTTCAAGTATTGCAGTATGTTCTTTGTTTGAACTGACTGCCCTAAGGTCAGAGGACAATGTAATCTTTCTGATTCTTTCCACATAATGATGAAAATCAGACAAAATATGATTTAGAATTTTGCTTCCCGATGCTTCATAAATTAATTGATGAAATTTATTATCTAATTCCACAATTTGCTCATGATGCTCTTTTTTTATGTGGAATTCAGACAAATAAACCACTTCCTCTAGTGCGTCTATTTGTTCTTGGGTAATATACTCGCAAGCCCACTTGGCACATAAGCCTTCCAAATAAGAACGAATAATATAAATGTCATGTATATCCTTTTCAGATATACCATTCACATAGGCGCCCTTATTAGGAATGATATTAACCAATCCCTCTAGTTCCAGCTGTCTTAATGCCTCCCTAACAGGGGTGCGACTAACACCTAATTCCAAACCAATGGAAGTTTCCTTTAATTCATCATTCTGACTATATTTCCCAGCTAGAATATCTTCTCTTAGTTTATTAAATACTCGACCTCTCAGGGAATATTTGTCGGTACTATCCTTATGAACTTCCCTATCGTCCACAAATTTTCCTCCTATAGCTTTTCAATTGTCTCCATGAGGTAATCCGCGAATTCAGCTCCTGTTGCGCCTGTGTTTCTTCCAGTAATCACCAATTTCTTTTCTGTTACTGTACAAATATCAAGCGCTTTGTATAATTTATCTGCTTCTACTACATAACCTATATGTGCTAAAAGCATGGCGCCTGCACGAATTACGCTGCAAGGATCTGCGTATATATCTCTTCCTTCATCAACCATACGTGGTGCTGAACCATGTATTGCTTCAAACATAGAATAGCGTTTTCCAAGGTTAGCACTGCCTGCTGTTCCAACTCCACCTTGAAATTCTGCTGCTTCATCAGTTAAAATGTCTCCATATAGATTAGGAAGCACTAAAACCTGGAAGTCTTTACGTCTTTTTTCATCTACTAGTTTTGCAGTCATAATATCAATGTACCAGTCATCTGCTTCTATGCCAGGATATTCTGCTGCAATTTCTTTAAATATATCAAGGAATTTACCGTCTGTTGTTTTAATAATGTTTGCTTTTGTAACTGCTGTTACTCTGGTCTTTTTATTTGCTTTTGCATATTCAAAGGCAGCTCTTATGATTCTTTCAGTTCCCTGAGAAGTAACCACTGTAAAATCTACACCTAAGTCTTCTGTTACGTTTACACCTTTACTACCTACTGCATAAGCACCTTCGGTATTTTCACGGAAGAATGTCCAATCAATGCCTTGTTCTGGAATTCTAACTGGTCTTACGTTAGCAAATAAATCAAGTTCCTTACGCATAGCTACATTTGCACTTTCAACATTTGGCCATGGATCACCTTTTCTTGGTGTAGTAGTTGGCCCTTTTAAAATAACATGACATTCTTTTAATTCGTCTAATACTGCCACTGGTATAGCAGCCATTTCATCTGCACGTCGTTCAATGGTTAGTCCATCGATTACTCTAAATTCCACTTTTCCAGATTTTACATCCTGATCAAGTAAATACGCAAGCACTCTTTGCGCTTGACCTGTTATGGCAGGACCAATTCCATCTCCACCACAAACACCAATTATGATTCTATCTAAACTATTATAATCCAGAAAATCACCTTGTAATTTCATGTTTTCAACACGTAATAATTGTTCTTCTAAAAGTTTCCCAAATTTTTCTTTCGCAAACTGAATATATTCTGTCATCTCAATCTCCATTCTTATAAATTTAAGCGTGAAAGATTATACACACTTTCTTCCTTAGCAACTTATTATTCCATTATACAGGTTATAGAATAAGTTGTACAGTCTTAGTTCATTTCCCTCTTAACTTGATTTATCACCTTGATTAACTCTTCGTCAGTAATTACTGTTACTCTACCGCTTTCATATTCTTTATCCACCCATTCTTTCACTTTAACAACAACTGGGTTTGATTTATCAACTACATCTTTACCCTTTAATTTAAAGTATGTATTCATCCAATGTGCAATTCCAGCAATTCCAGATGTATTAGATACGGACACTAACACTGGTCTGTTTAAGAATTTCTCCGTATCAAATATATTGTAGATTTCTTCATTCTTGAGCAGTCCATCTGCATGTATACCTGCACGAGTTACATTAAAATTCTTACCTACAAAAGGCGTTCTATGAGGTATGTCATATCCGATTTCTTTTGTGAAATACTCAGCAAGTTCAGTAATCACCGTTGTATCCATTCCGTCTAATGTACCTTTTAACTGGGCATATTCAAAAACCATAGCTTCAAGTGGCGTATTACCAGTTCTTTCACCAATGCCAAATAAGGAACAGTTAACACCACTAGCTCCATATAACCAGGCAGTAGTAGAATTGGTGACTGCTTTATAAAAATCATTATGTCCATGCCACTCTATCATATTAGAAGGAACTCCACCATGAGTAAGTAGTCCATAAATTATACCCTGCACAGACCTTGGAATAACAGCTCCTGAGAAGTTAACACCATATCCCATTGTGTCACAAGCTCTTATCTTAACAGGTATTTGATACTGTTCACCTAGCTTCATAAGTTCTAGACAAAATGGTATTACAAACCCATGAATATCTGATCTTGTAATATCCTCAAGATGACATCTTGGAGCAACGCCTGTCTCAAGGCACTCTTGTACCACATTAAGATAATGGTTCATAGCCTCTCTTCTGCTCATTTTCATTTTATAAAATATGTGATAATCAGAACAGCTTACCAGTATCCCTGTTTCTTTCATTCCTATATCTTTTACCAATTGAAAATCCTTTTTACTTGCACGAATCCAAGAGGTAACTTCGGGAAAATTATATCCTTTTTCCATACATTTATATACTGCATCTCTATCTTTTTTGCTATATAAGAAAAATTCACTTTGTCTAATGATTCCTTTGGGACCACCAAGGCAGTGAAGAAAGTCATATATAGTAACAATCTGTTCAGTGGTATATGGTGCTCTAGATTGCTGTCCATCACGAAAAGTTGTATCTGTAATCCAAATTTCTTCAGGAAAGTTATGGGGTACAATTCGGTCATTGAATGCTATTTTAGGCACCTCATCATAAGGAAATAGATTTCTAAATACATTCGGCTCTTTCACGTCAACTAGTGGGTATAAATGCTCTTCTAATTGAAGTAAATTGTTTTGATGATTCATAAAGACTTTTCTGTTTTCCATATTCCTAATACTCCTTACCGCCGTATACTTTTTTAATATGTGTAATTGTATACAATTATACTTGTATTGTCAAGCACAGTTTTTTTGAGTTGGTGACGCGTTATTGCTTTAATTGATTGACTTTTTTTATCCAAAATATGTATGTTTTAAAATGTTTTGAAAATTAAGATTTTGAATCACTTAACGCATATCATAACAGATTAAAATTCATAAATTCATGAAAACATATGCTTGACCCTTTATTTTTTTTATGAATTATTATATAATAAAATTATGTTTTACGAACAATTTAGGAAAGAGGTATCCTTATGTCCAAAAAAAGAATTGTAGTAGCCTTAGGAAGAAATGCCTTTGGTGATACTTTCCCAGAACAGCAAAAGGCAGTTAAAAAAGCTGCGAAAGCAATTGCTGATTTAGTTGAAGATCAATATGATATTGTCATTACTTTTAGTAACGGTCCACAAGTTGGCATGTTTCATACTGCCATGACTGAGTTTAGTCGTTTGGATTCTAAATACACTGTAGCTCCCATGTCAGTCTGTAGTTCACTTAGTCAAGGTTATATTGGCTATGACCTCCAGAATATCATCAGAACCGAACTATTAAATCGTGGTATTTTTAAACCAGTAACAACATTAATCACTCAAGTAAAAGTTGATCCTTTTGATAAAGCCTTCTCTAATCCTACTAAGATAATTGGTAGATATATGACGGAAACTGAGGCGAATGAAGAAAAGAAAAAGGGTAATTACGTTGTACTTGAAGAAGGAAAAGGCTATAGAAGAATTATTGCAGCACCAAAGCCAAAAGAAATATATGAGATTGATGCCATCAAAGCACTCTTAGATGCGAACCAAATAGTCATTGCTGGTGGCGGTGGTGGTATTCCAGTTCTTGAGCAAGGCACTGTTTTAAAAGGTGCTAGTGCTATCATTGAAAAGGATGATACCAGCGAATTATTAGCAGAAGAAATTAATGCAGATGTTTTACTTTTCTTAACAGGTGTGGATAGAGTTTATTTGAATTTTAATAAGGAAAATGCACAACCATTAGACCATATAACCTTATCAGAAGTTAAGAGTCTTTTAAATAACAACGAATTTAAAGCTGGATCCATCTTACCAAAAATGGAAGCCTCCATTAAATTTATTGAATCAAAACCAGATAGAACTGCAATTGTAGCACATATTGATAGTGCTTTAAATGCTGTTCATGGCAAAACTGGAACCCACATTACAGCAGATAAATAATTCATATAAATCAAGGCTATTCCACCCAGCTGGTAGCCTTGATTTTTTATTAATATGAAACGTATTATATGCACATATTAAATGATCCAATCAATTAGCAACTTGACCCAAAATAAAAAAGCTGAATCAAAATTCCTTCAGCTTTTTTATCATATTATTATATATAACTTTATAAATTACTATTTATATTACGATTTACATTACTTTTTAAACTACATATTTACTTAAGTCTTCTTGGAAATTCATAATCATAGCTTCAAATATAGATACCTGATTAATTAATTCTTTGATTTGTTCTACATAAATCGTTACATTTGAATTCGCCTCTTGAGTAGAAGCTGAATTTTCTTCTGCTATTGCAGCTAAATTCTGTATTCCATCAAATAAGTTCGTAATGTTATCTGCTTCAATTTTTAGATCCTGAGAATTCTGAATCATTAAATTAGATACCACCTTAAGTCTTTGATTCATCTGACTGGAATTATCCACTGCAGCTGTAAGTTTTGTATTCTCATTCTCTAATACATCATATTGCACATCAATTCCATTAACAACAGTACTTATACTTGATAGCAATCCAGTCAAACTACCATTAATTTGATTTACAGCATGGTTTGTTTCTTCTGATAACTTTCTAACTTCTTCTGCTACAACGGTAAAGCCTCTTCCTGCTTCACCAGCTCTTGCTGCCTCAATAGAAGCATTTAATGCTAACAGATTAATTTGCTTTGCAATGCTCGCTACAATGGTAACAATTTGAGTAATGTTATCTGCATTGGTTTTAAGTTCATTACTGCTTAATCTAATTTCATTAAATTTCGTAAGTACTGCTGTAATCTGTGATGCAGTTGATTGAACATTTTGGAAACTATCTTCGATTCCTACAACAGCTTCTTCAATCTGTTTTTTATTCTTTTGACCGTCATTAGAGATATTTGTAACATTACCAATACTACTATCTAAAATGGATATAGCATTACCAGTATCGTCTGCCTGGGTAATAGCTGCATTAGCTACTTGATCAAGAACCCCAGTAATGTCTGTAGAGGTAGTTTGCATGGTTCCAGCAATATCTGATATAGATTTATTAAATGTATATAATTCATCGACAATGGCATTATAGCCAATAAAGTCTTTTTGTACATTTCTCTTAATTTCATTAATTTCTTCCATGAAACGTTCATATTCATCACCAGAACGCAGAACAATGGATTCAACAAAATTACGTTGTCCTAATTTCTTAAGTTCATTCATAATTAACTTTCTAGGTCTGTTTACTGCAAGGTTAGACAAGAATGATATTACGAATGCTGCAGCGCCCATACCTACTATTTTGAGTGGTTCTAATTGAAAGAAATAGGAAGCTACACACATAAATAATGTAGTTAGTACGGAGGACTTCACTGATACCGACTTTATGAGTCCAAAAGATAATATCTTATTTAATCTGTATTTCTTGGTAAATTGAATCTCCTTTTCAAAGGTCAATTTAAATACAGCTTCACCATCTTTTTGTGATATCATATCTGTTTTAATTTCTTCTTGAAAGAAATTAGATACGCCATGTATTAAACCTTCTAGATAATCGACCATACCTCGTTTTGATCTATACGTAAAATATATTTCATTCGATGATATAGGTGCTACATCCAGTAAAGGAGGCTTAGCTCCTCTGAACCTCTTCATAACAATAATATGAACATCATTCATAGATTTTAAAAATTGATAAGCGGATTCATGTCTAAAGAAACCAGGATAATTTTTACTAAAGGTCTTAATATTTTCTTCACCCATGGTATTCCATATTTCTTTATGACTTTTACCTAATGTATTACCAATATGATCAATGATACCTTCTGCTACCCTATCTTCTACGTCCTCTAATGGAGAAAATATATGATCATTTGTTAAATTATATTTGCTAAGTGCTTCACTAACGATTGAATCTCCAAAAAGTTTTTTGCAGGATTCAACCCACGAGGATACTACTGTACCTTTCATTATGATTCTCCTTTAATCTAATTTGACAATACCAATTACATAACAATATTCTTATTTCTAATATATTTTGCAATTTTATGATTTTTTTTGCCAGCTTATAAAGCAGACGATGAAAATTCATGTAGTATTTTGTCTATTTCTACATTATAAATCATATCTTATCTAATTACAAGATACCATTGTACATTTTACATTTCTTAGGTTACTCTTCAACCATCTCATACTATGTGTCACAAAAAAATCCCTATTTCGTGTGGTGATGCATTAAGAGTTATTAACATTTATTCGGCCTTACCTTTCTTCTCAGATTACAGGTCAGCCTAGCACCAATGTAGCTACTAAAAATTATTTTCAATATTAACGTTATGATTACCATACCTTTTTGATCGTCAGCCGATGGAGTTCTTTACTTCTTTTTGCGCAGACTGGCTGAGCTCATCTTGTGAAGCGTAGCGTTCTGAACGAGCGAAGGTAAAGCAAGTAAAAGGAAGTAAAGCACTCCATAGGCGTCCGCTCTCAGGTTACAGTTTATCCTAGCGACTGAACCTAGCACCATTGTAGCAACTAAAAATAAATAATTTTCAATTTTACAGTAATGAATACCATACCTTATTGATGGTATATAGTATCAGAATCTTATTTCAGGCATACTAAAACTATTATAATTAAGGATGGTGTTACTATTGTGTGGAATAGCAGGTTTATGCAAATTTAGAGAAA
>JBKEAO010000178.1:0-10514 GCA_047972335.1 Anaerocolumna sp.
GTTAATCCCAATGCTTTTAATTCTTCTAATTGTTCATCTGTTAAATTATCAAAGGTCTGACTTCCAATCATTTCTCTGGCATTTCTTATTGTTTCCATGGATAAGCCTTCTGGCAGATTAAAGTTCCCACCATCTCCTGGCCTTCCATTACCACCCATACCACCTTGATTGTTTTCAAATCCGTTTTTATTTCCACCTTGTGATCCCATAGCACTTAAATCAATAGAGGAGGCGTCAATTAATGAACTGCTATCTTCCTCCTGACCTTGTGTAGTGGAAGGAATACTACCCTCTAGCTGGCCATTAATACTCTCAGCCCTTAAGTTACCTAATGCTTTCAGTTCATTAACAGCAGTTTCATACTCATCAAAGGTATAAAAAGCGGTCGGATCATTTTTAACATAATCGGATATTAGGGTATTAAGAGTTTCTATTTTTTCATCAAATTTGCCGTCAGCAAAATATCCATCTACAATTTCTTGTATATAAGTATGATATTTTTCTAAATACTCTGGTACTTCTAGCAGTTTACTAAGAAGAGGTCTCTCCTCTATTGATATGCCAGATACGGGTGTGTCGATAGGAAAGTTAACTACAGAGGTGGCATCACTTGACTGAAAGCCTCCAAAGGAAAGATTATAATCCCATGGGATAATGCTGATCTGTCCATCCTTTTCGTAAAGATAATAATTATGAGCCATGCTAGATACATAACTATCTAAATTTACAACAACTGTATGGGCTGCAAAATACTTTAATACCGCCTCAACATCTACATAAGTGTCTAAATCAGTACCCTCATTTAAATTTTTTAATGCAGTAATTACACGTTGGTAATCACTCTCATCGGTTTTAGTCTCCGCATTATCAAAAATTCCCGAATAACTAGATATCTCATCATCTGTATACTCTAAGGATACTCCATTTTCTGCCATGCCAGACATGCCACCGCCAAAACCATTTCCCTCTTTCATCCCTGATGCATTCTCGTCAAAATCAGGTGGAATCATGGTTTGACCGTCTCCTTGGCTATCTGCTCCTGGAGTTGGCATAGTTTGACCATCTCCTTGGCCATCTGCCCCTGGAGTTGGCATGGTTTGACCGTCTCCTTGGCCATCTGCTCCTGGGGTTGGCATGGTTTGACCGTCTCCTGGTAATTCCATGGTATTACCTTCGTTTAATTGGCCCTGCTCATTGTCCATATTATCTGGTTTGTATAATTCTCCTTCTCCATTAGCAACCCTGTCAAGATACCCACTATCTACATCTTCTACTGCAAGATAAAAACCCCATGTGCTACCATTAACTGTAATATCTGCAAATGCAAACAATGGTGCCTCTACACCAATATAAGTCATAATATCATAGGAAAGATATTCTTTTAAGTAGGTAGCATCAGAATACATATTATTGAGAACGATCTTATCCAAACCCATCCAGGTTTGTCCATCTACATATTCATCAAACTTAATTTTAAAGCTATACCTATCTATTGTATCATCATTAGCCACTTGGGTAAGACTTGAATTTCCCTTTGGTCTTATCCCAACATTATTTATTGTAGTTCCATTTATTGTAATATCTGCAGAAATATACTCTTCATTAATAGCATTATCAAGCATATCCTGCCATGCAGACTCATCTGCATTAATTTCAAAAGTCATTACTTCTTCCTTATTAATCTCTTTTTTATACTCTACTGTCTCTGATTGTTCCTCTACCTTATTACAACCGGTTAGATTTAAGAGTAATGTGGTTATAACAGCTAATACTAGTATTTTTTTCATCCTTCTACACCTCTCTAGACTTTAATGACACAATTATGTTGTTATTTTATCACCGGTCTGTGTAGAATATTTGATTAATGTATGAAAATTTGGTGTTCAATTTTGACTGACTACCATTCATTCACCAAAGGTCTCGGATTTTTCCACCACAATTCATAATCTCTAACATAACATGTTAGGACCTCATTATCGTTTTTTGGCGGCACATAGGACATCCAACTCTTAGTAGCATTCACAAATTTATTTAGATCCTCATCTTCTAGATTTTTTAAAAATTCTGTGCCAAGGTTAATAATTCCCTCTGGCTTATTGGGTGCTTTATCTACATATTCTTCCAGTCTTCTATTACATGGAAATAATATCTTATTTTCCTGTAATATAATACGATAACAACAATATACGATTTCAGCCGCAGTTCTAATTTTCATATATGCATTTTCTTTGGACAAAGGCCAAAAATATTCATAATGAAGACTCAAAGAACTATAAAAGGAGAGTAGTTTTTCCTCCATCTCCTTTTCTTGAAACACAGGGATTGCAGCTACAATCTCAGTTATTTCTGGATCTTTTGTAAATAATGGGTATGCGCCAAGATAAGCATTTCTAGCCGGTTCACTTCCCTTTATTGCAGCGACTTTGATAAATTCCTTGGTATAATATTTAAGATCAAAATATCCCTCTTCATATGTACACAATCCGGTTATGCATTCCGTTACAGTGTTTTCCTTTTCCCTGATTGCGTAATATTCTGGTGTTACAATAATCATTGCATCAATATCAGAATCGATTCGTTCCATTCCCTTTGCAACGGAACCACCTAAAATAACAGCGATGATTTCCTCTCTATTACTAAAATACTTCACTAAATTTTGTATGGATTCTTCATGGTGTTTATGCATACATCTCTCCTTCGTTATTCGATATAATCTTTTTCTATACATCATTTTCATGATAGAACTTTTTATCTTCTCTCTCTTTTTTAGTGCTTTACATCTTTTCTCTTTTTTAGTGCTTTACATCTTTTCTCTCTTTTTTAGTACTTTACATCTTTTCTTTCTTCTTCTGAATAATACCATGTTTTTGTACTAGGTACAAACTCTACTTTTCTTAAATCATACTTTTCTAAATCTTTAGCTAAGATATTATAGAAATTATTTTCAATGATTAAAACCACAGATTTATAGCAATTATTTCTACTGACAAGGGTATATGGACAATGAAGCACAAACTTATCATAATCCTCTTTTTTATGAAAACCAACGGTATAATGCCTGCTTTCTTCTGGATTAAAAAAATACTTATTAACCACATGAATAAAATTTCCGTTATGAAGAAAAATGATTCTATCACAGATACCTTCTAAGTCTTTATAACAGTAACTACTTATAATAATAGATTTCCCCTTATCTTTCATCTCATTTAATAGATCTGGTTCTAGACTAGATTCTTTTAGATTACATTGCTTCGTTAAAGGTTCCTGTAGGAGTACTCCTTTAGAGAATGGTTCCTCTAGAATCATCAATTTACTTTTATCAAATCCTGGATTCATTTCATAAAGACCTGATAAATAATGAATCATGGCTTTCTTTTCTCTATGCTTTCCTCCCAATATCCCTACTATTTCTCCTCCAGAAATAGAGAGTTTACTTAACTTTAATTTTGTATCGTCCATCACAGATTACTCCTTCATAGATTCATAAAATCAAAATTTTCATAACGAATCAGCCCCATATGTAAGTCACTGAAAAGTCCTAGGTAAAGTATACTAGAATTAAGAGGTATCAATATTTAGCTTGGCGAGACCGTCTGACAAGGTTGTTCACGTTCGTCTAGAGACTCAGCAGAAAAACCGAACATTGTGATAAAGGTACTCTGAGGCTCTACTAAGAACATACCGCAGGAAGGTAAGGCCGCCAAATAAATATAGATAACTCTGAATTCATCAACACACGATATGGACTTTTTAGTGACGTATAGTATGAATCTGGCTGTAGTGAAATTTATCTTTTTAAAGAGTATAACCAGCTTCACATGAACAATGCATCATACAACTAATCTTCTAAGGAATGATCATGAAATAAATTGTGCATCCATTCCACTAAAAGAGAAGAAATAGTTACTGTAATGAAGGAATATCCAATACGATTAAGCGGAATATAGCTGATTGAAAATACTAATACTATTAAATCTGTTATAAAATACACTTTTGAAATTCTTATTTTACCAGATTTTGTAATAGCTAGTGCTAAGGCATCGTCCCCACCACTTGAACCACCTTGTGAAACCACAAGTCCAACCCCTATACCAACAAACATTCCACCTAAGACTGCAGCTAATATAGGATAGGATAAGAGACTTGGAATAAGAGGTGGAAATTGTTCCCATAACTTAAAAAATCCAGCCAGTATACAGGTAGATACTGCTGATAACTTAAGAAAATTCCAGCCTAAAAATCTAAGGGCAATACCGTAACATACCATATCTACCAATGGCGATACAATAGAGGGGGATAGACCTGTCCAATGATGGATAAATAAAATTAGCCCAATTGCTCCACCTTCTGTAATGTTGGATTGTTGATGAATGTTATAGACACCAAAGGAACTAATGCATAGACCTAATGTTATGATACTAAGCCTTTTTATAGACAATATATCACTTATATCTTTAATAATTTTTAATAAAAAACTTTTAGCTTTCATAAATACTCCTATGTCTCTTATATTCAGCTGTCACCCTAAACAGAAATTTTGCGTAATAAATAGAAAAATACAGCTGAATAGTTACCTTTTTCGTAGTCAACGAAGATGTCAATCTTGCAGATCTATTGTAAACTCTGGTATAATACCAATGTCAAGTTTGAGTTTATATTAAAATGAAGGATCAAAATTAACTTATGAAAGATTATTATAAAATTAGTGAAATCAGTAAACTATACGGCATTGGAGTTGATTCCTTAAGATACTATGAAAAAATCGGAGTACTTAAACCTAAGCGCGATGTCAATGGTTATCGATTATATAGTCTAAAAGATATATACAAGATAACTATCATCAAGGATTTACGACAACTAAATTTCTCCATGCACCAAATAAAAGAATACTTAGATCATCAAAATTTAGGCAATACTTTGGATTTATTAAAAGAAGAACAACACTTTATAAAAGAACAAATAAAAGATTTAAAAAATACAGAACAACTGATTGAAAAGCGCATCAAGGACTTGATGATAAAAGCTTTCACAAGGGATTTGGAATTTACAATAAATACTTATCATGCACGTCCATGTCTTCAACTTAGCACTTACATTACCAGAGATGAAGAAATGGACTTTGCAATGAAAAAGTTACACAATAAACACGAGAGTAAAATCAAGGATTTTAGCAATCAAACCATCGGTGCCAGTGCATCTATAGAGGATTTGAATAAAGGCATATACAATGTATTTCATTCCGTATTCTTTGTGTTAGAAGATGAAACCAAAGAATATGATTTCATTCTTCCAAAAGGCACATACCTCTCATATTTTTATCGTGGAAAATATAGCCAAAGTTCTTCTCGCATGCTAGAAGTTTTACAGCATGCCAAAGAACAAAATTATGAAATAATAGGTAACCCATTTGAAATATATAAAATAGACAATCGGGATACCATGGAAAACCAAGAATTTCTTACAGAAATTCAAATACAAATTGTACCAAGATAATAGCAAAGGTAACCAGACACCTGCTCCTTGGTGTCCTACCCTTGGTGTGCTACCCTTGTTGTATCACTTCATACTTTCCGGTAGTAAGAATCATAGTGAAATCCTCTTCTTCTGTATACTTAAGGCCAGTTTCTTGTACGGTTACTCCGTTTATTAGTATCTTTTCTGCCTTTCCACCAGGCAGTATGAGTTTGGCCTTGGCATGAAATGGAATGGTAAAGCTATAATGAATGCCATCTTCTTTATAGCACCAACCACTTTCATAAAGCCCTGCTGCTGTCTGAATGGAAGCTTTCACATGTTTTATTCGTTCATTTGGTTGAGGTGTAAGACGAATTCTTCTAAATCCTGGTGCCTCTTCTATCGGATTAATACCACACATGTTTCTGTACATCCACTCTGCAATAGAACCATACGTATAATGGTTTAGTGAATTCATTCCCAGTTCTCCAAATTTTCCGTCGGGTAGTAAAGAGTTCCATCTTTCCCATATGGTAGTAGCGCCTAATTTAACCTCATATAGCCAACTTGGAAATTCCTCGTTTAATAACAACTGATATGCTAAATCATTATAGCCATTCTCTGATAGAACCCTGCAAAAATATGGTGTTCCAACAAATCCGGTTTTTAGATATCCCTTGTTATCCTTTAGATTTTTTACAAGACCCTTCACAATTCTTTTTCTATGTTTTTCTGGTGCAAGATCCATAAATAGCGCCAAAATATATGAAGTCTGTGTATCTGCTGCAAGCCTTCCTCTTGGAGAGATAAACTCTTCACAGAATGCTTCTTTTACTTCATCAGAAAGTCTTTGATATTCTGTACATATTTCTTCCTTACCTAAAACTTTAGCTGCTTTTGCAACTAACATAGCCGAATATGCATAAAATGCTGTAGCAATTAAATCATTGGGGGTTCCACCAAACGGATTGAATTCACTGGTTCCATCCAGCGCCAGCCAGTCACCAAAATGAAATCCCGTATTCCAAAGTCTACTACCATCATCTTGTCTTCGTATATAATCAACATAAGACAGCATGCTCTCTAATTGTTGCTCTAATATACTTTTATCTCCATAATGTAAATATAAATTCCAGGGAATCACTGTGGCAGCTTCTGACCAGGCACAAGAACCTCCCGACATGAAATCATTCACATTCTTTTTACACATACCAAAACTTGGTACTGTATGTGGAACAATTCCACCTAATTCTTTTTGCTCTCTTGCCAAGTCATATAAATACTTATGGAAGAAAGCGTCACTGTCCATGTTAAAGCATGCCGTACCAGAAAACATCTGGGCATCTCCTGTCCATCCCATTCTTTCATCACGTTGAGGACAATCTGTTGGAACATCAAGAAAGTTACCTTTTTGTCCCCAGAGAGCATTCTGAAACAATCTATTTACCATCTCGTTAGAAGTTTCAATGGTTCCTATTTGTTCTAAATCTGAATAAACCACATGACCCATAAAATCTTCCAGGTTAATGTCACCTTCAAAACCCTCTACTTTCACATAGCGAAAGCCATAGAAGGTAAAGTGAGGAGACACCTCTCTACATTTACCATCTGAGATATATTTAAACTCAGCTTTGGCACTTCGTAGATTCTCTCTATAAAAGCACCCCTCCTGCATCTCTTCTCCGTATTGAAGATAAATCACAGCATCTTTAGCCGCTTTACAAGTAAAGCTAATCCAGCCCACCATATTTTGTCCCATGTCAAGAACTGTTTCCCCTTTTGGTGTATATAGTACTTTGACTGGTTTTATAGTTTCTTTTATAACAACCGGAATACTTCTTCTAGGTTCCACTAAGTTATAATTGTTCTCTATATATCCTGCGTTCTCCCAATCTTCCTCTATTAAATTTGCTATCGACCAGTTTTCAATTATTTGATTGGCATCTTGGACTTCTCCATCATATATATTACTATCGAGAATATAGGACTTGGTATATCTCCAGCTATCATCCGAACCAATTATTTCTTCACTACCATCCTTGTATTGGATGATTAATTCGCATAGTAAAGCAAAGCTATCACCATAGATGCCGCCTACTCTACCCTCAAATCCAAATCTCCCTTTATACCAGCCATTGCCAAGGCTAACTCCTATACAATTGTCCTCGGATTTTAGCTGATTCGTAACATCAAAAGTCTGATACTGTATCCAGTTGTCATAATTATTACAATAAGGCGTTAGATGCTCTTCTCCCACCCTCTCCCCATTGATATAAGCCTCGTATACACCTAATCCAGTGATATAAAGTCTTGCCTGATCAATTTCTTTGGACATAGTAAATGTTTTCCTAAAAATAGGATGAATGGTTTTATCTTCACTATCTGAAGTGATCCACTTTCCAGACCAAGATTCCTCCATTTTAGAAGTTTCAAACCAAGCTACTGGACTTGTTACTAGGCCTAATTCAGTCCAAACCATAACCTTCCAAAAATATCTTGTTCTTTTCTTTAAATCCAGCTCTAGGGCATATCCAATTCCATCAATGTCCTCTCTTTTGCCACTGTCATGAAGAATATTGGTACATCCTTCATCTATCGCAACCAATACCTGGCATGAAAGTTGTACTTTTGCTTCTTCCCCTACTGTGAGCCAGCTTAATACTGGTTTATTCATGTGATAACCTATCGGATTAGTAATTCTATTACATTTCATATTAATTATGTTCATCTAATACCTCCTATTATTAAGTCCTGTTCTTAATTTCCTGTTCTTAATTTTCTATTCTAATCTACTCAAATGCTGAACACAGACTTTTTATTTACTCCTATATTATACAATTTTATATTTAAAAATTCTTGGGGGTGGTTTATAATGAATAGGGGTGAATTTTATGAAACAAGATCTTTTATACCATGATACAGGTAAAAGTTATTTTCAGAATGGTAATTCTATATATATAAACCAGAATGAGGAGCCTACTAATCCTCATCTACATGTGCACGATTTTATAGAAATTTCCTATGTTGCTTCTGGCTCAGGCATACACATACTTGGAGATAGAGAGTATGGTGTTCAAAAAGGGGATTTATTTTTAATCAATTATCATATTCCCCATGAATTTAGGTCTATTAAAGACTCTAAGGTTCCGCCATTAAAAGTTTACAACTGCGTTTTTAAACCTGATTTTATTGACATGAAACTCTTAGATGCCAAAGAATTTACAGACATTATACATTATCTATCCTTGCGCTCTGTATTTTCAGTGGATTGGAGTGGTATGGAGGATGTTAAACTACTAGGAGGCGAGCTAATTGAACTAGAAGCCATTTATAAAAAAATGCTCATAGAATTTACAAAAAAAGAAGAGGGTTATATCGAACTACTTAGAGTTTATTTGATGGAACTTTTGATATTTATATTTCGTAAGTTAAAATCTAGAAGTAAGTCAGAAGGCAGTACAATTTCACATCATACTAAATTAATTGAACAGTCCATCGCTTACCTAAGAAGCAATTACGCAGAAAACCCAAGGCTAGATGAGATTGCCTCCTATTCCTTTCTCAGTCCTACTTACTTTTGTAGAATATTTAAGGAGTGTACAGGCACCACGGTATCTGAATACATCCAAAGACTGCGTATAGAAGAAGCCTTAAGTCTACTAGAAAAAACGGATTATAAAATCATTCAAATCGCCCAATTGGTAGGATATAAGGATATCAAGCACTTTAATGAAACATTTAAAAAATTTACTAACTTAACGCCTAGTGGATATAAAAAAACGAAAGGTAGAACATAAAATTTCCCACAAAGAAAAACTATTATCAAGTCTTTCTTTGTGGGGTTTTATCTATCATCCTATGGGTTAGCAATTTAAGAATACTTAGCGATCTTATTCGATTTAGATAACCTTACTGAGATTATGAATAAAGCAAATGCAAATAATAACTCAATACTCATATAACAAAGTATCTTTTCAATTTGCTCGCTAGTATGATGGAAATCATCTATGACCTCACTTGTTCGTACATACCAGTAGGTTGGTAAAAATTTTGAAAATCTTAGTACGCTAGGGCTTAAGAACTGTAACGGGACAAATACACCTCCTAAGAAACTAAGACCTAAGCCAATAATGTTGCTGGCCATATTAAGTCCATTTATTGTATGAACCAAGAAACTGAGTAAATACGTGAAACTAATGGTAAATAACAAGTATACCAAACTATTTAGTATGAATAATGCACCTTTTATTCCTAACATTTCCTCTCCATGTAGTATAAAGGAAAGTATAATATAGGAACTTAAGCAGGCTAGACTAAATAATAAACTACTAAGAATTAATTCTCCATTTCTTCTTGCTTCTGTCATGGCAGAGCATCTTATCCTTGCACTTAAATCTCTTTTTCTAAATGTTATAAGAATTTCTCCAAGTCCCATCGTAAGCATACCTATGAGTACATAAGCGATATAGGTATAAAAATAATATAAACTGGATTTATCTTCAGTTGGACCGCTGGTTTCATGCAGGGTTACATCAGTAGTTATTAAGGTTGCCGCCTTTGCATGATTAATTGCCTCAGTAGCAGAATATCCACTTAATAAATAGGTACTTAAAATCTTTAGATACTCTTCTATTTTATTATCTAAAAATGCTCCTGTGGTACTTTGCGGTACTTTTACATTATCAATAACCCTCTCGTAATTACCCTCCATCATATTAGTTTCAAAACCTTCATTGATAAATAAAACATATTCCACATTTCTATAAAAAAGTTCATCAGAGATTACTTCCTGATCATCAGCAATATCAACTATTATCTGTGTTTCATGCAAGTAATTGTATAAACTTTTGCTTAGCTCTGTGTTGTCTCTATCAATAACTGCCATCTTTAATTTTGTATCCTGAAAGACCACTTCTGATTCCTTTTTCATATTGCCAGACATAATAACTGTAAGAATCAGAAAAATAATAAAATAAATACTAATACTTCCAATCTGTGTCTTAACGGTTAAGAAGAACGCCTTAAATACTTGCATATCGATTCCTCCTTAATAACATAAA
>JBKEAO010000113.1:0-6186 GCA_047972335.1 Anaerocolumna sp.
CTTTGAATCCAATGGCTAAGTAGATACCTCCACCTAACTGATTTATATTGTCTGCTATGCTTATTATATTCATTCCTTCTCCCCCTTCCTATATTAATCCGGAGAATCCAAAGAAAGCAATTGCCATTAACCCTGAGGTAATTAGTACAATTGGTGTTCCTTGAAAGGATTTTGTGATGTCATTGTGTTCAATTCTTTCTCTTATTCCAGCTAAAAGAACAATTGCAATTAAGAAACCTGCTCCAGTACCCAGACCATTTACTACACTGGTTACAAAGCCGTAAT
The DNA here is from genome assembly GCA_047972335.1 of Anaerocolumna sp. GTDB lineage: Bacteria > Bacillota > Clostridia > Lachnospirales > Lachnospiraceae > Anaerocolumna. The sequence continues at coordinate 286 of JBKEAO010000113.1, forward strand.
CCTTTTGCACATTGATCAAAGCCACACCTAATACAGCACAGTTAGTAGTAATCAGAGCCAGATATACCCCTAAAGCATTGTATAGAGATGGACTGTATTTCTTTATAACCATCTCAACAAACTGCACAAGGGCAGCAATTACTAATATAAATACGATTGTCTGTAAATATTCTAAATGAAATGGTACCAATAAATAATTATAAATTAGACTAGCTGCTGCTGAAGCAATGGTAATTACGAATACAACAGCAAATCCCATGCCTGAGGCAGTTTTAATTTTTTTTGAAACACCAACAAAGGAGCATAAACCAAGGAATTGACTTAATACAACATTGCTGACTAGGGCTGCGCCTATAAATACAAGTAATAATTCACCCATGAAATTTTCCTCCTTATTTTTTGTCTGCTTTTTTATTTATTTGATCTATGATAATTTTTTCTCTGTTATCAGCACATGAGTCACCATGACAGGCCATACAGTCCCCACCACAAGCAAGATCTGATCTTGGTACGGAACCATTTGTTGCAGATTTTAATTGTAATTTATTCTGCAGGGCTGTTAGTAAGGATAATACAAAGAACGCACCAGGTGCTAATATAAATATAGTAGCTGGTTCATATGCATTTGGCGTAACTCTTACGTTAAATATTGTTCCATTTCCTAACACTTCTCTAAATGCACCTATACATAATAGACCAATGGTAAAACCTAACCCCATACCAAGACCGTCCATAATAGAAAGGCCTACAGAATGCTTATTCGCATAAGATTCCGCTCTTCCTAATATGATGCAGTTAACTACGATAAGAGGAATGTAAATACCTAAGGAATCATAAATTGCAGGTACAAAGCCTTCCAGTAAAAATTGTACAATGGTTACGAAAGAAGCTACAATAACAATATATGCTGGCATTCTTACTTTACTAGGTATGATTTTTCTTAGTAAAGAAATCAAAAGGTTTGACATAACTAAAACCACCGTTGAAGATAATCCCATACCTACAGCATTACTAGCAGATGTGGTAACCGCAAGGGTCGGACATAGTCCAAGCATTAGAATAAATATGGGGTTTTCTTTTACTAAACCATTGATAAATGGCTCCATATAATTTTTCTTGTTTTTATTACTCATTTTGTCCACCTCCTACAGTTGTATCAGCCAAATCAGTAATAAACGCAATTCCTGCATTTACTGCGCCAGTAACGGCACTTGTTGTAATTGTTGCACCACTGATTGCATCAATTTCATTTTCACTGGTTGCTCCAGTTTTTGTGTAGATATATTCTCTTACATTTTTGCTAGCATACTGGTCTTTAAAGCTCTTTTCTGAGGCCTTAGCACCAAGTCCTGCTGTTTCATTGATCGTAAGTATTTCAATGGCATTCACTGTTCCATCCATTCTAACACCTACTAACACTGTAATTGCACCGCCATAACCTTCTCCTGTTGTTGCCATAACCACATATCCAAGCTTTTCTCCAGCACTATCATTGGCTATTCTTACTTCATCTATTACAATATTGGTTAGCCCTTTTCCTTCTAATACTTTTTCTGGGGCTTCAAGTGCTAGTTGAGTTAGGTTTTCGTCTTCCACAAAATCTACTGCATCAGTAAACACTGCTTTGTAAGCATCTAATTTAGCTTGTAATCTTCTCTCTTGAATTGCAGGAAGCGTCACCTCGTAGATTAATCCCAAAGCAAAACCCGCTACCATTGTGATTACAAATAACACAAGGGCATCTTTTATGATTGAACTTTTTTTCGTTTTTGCATTTTCATTAGCCACGTGCCTTTTCCCCCTTTCCAAACATATTTGGCATAGTTACCTTTTCAATCAAAGGCACCAATAAATTACCAAATAAGATTGCATAGGATACACCCTCTGGAGATGCTCCAAAGATACGGAAAATTCCTGTCAGTATTCCTAAAATAATACCATAAACGATATGACCTTTTCTTGTAATTGGGCTGGTGCTATAATCAGTAGCCATAAAAAATGCACCTAACATTAAACCACCACCAAATACCTGGGCTAAGAGATAATTTATATCAAAACTTTTGTCTCCAAATATTAAAACAAATACAGCAAAGGTTCCGATATAAAATACTGGAATTCTACAAGTAATAACTTTTCTAAATAGTAAATAACCAGCTCCGATTAAAATTGCTATTACACTGGTTTCACCGATGGTCCCTGCAGTAGTTCCAAGAAACATACGAAGTACATCCACTTCTTCACCACCTCTAAGGGCAGTAAGTGGAGTAGCTCCTGTTACACCATCAATAGCAAAACTGTTCATTCTTCCAGCAAAGCTAATTAACAAAAAGCAACGAGCAGCAAGGGCAGGATTCATAAAGTTTTGTCCAATGCCACCATAAAGCATTTTTACTACGACGATTGCAAACACACTACCAATTATAGGAATCCATAAAGGAACTGTAGGTGATAGGTTAAGACCTAGTAACAAACCTGTTACTAGGGCGCTATAGTCTCCCGTGGTCAAAGGTTTCTTCATCCATTTTTCATATAAATATTCCGTAAGCACGGAGGTTGTAATACAAGTTAAAATAATTAAAAGTGCATTTAACCCAAAATTAAAGATACCAAATAAACTTGCAGGTACTAAAGCAATTGCTACATCCCTCATAATTGTAGCAGTGGTTGTATTCGTTCTAACATGAGGAGACACAGATACGTTTAACATATTACTCAAAATCGACACCTCTTTCTATTTTTTTCGGCTACTTAGAATACTGTTACGCATCTGCTTAAAGGACTGATTTAAATCAAGTTTTGCTGGACAGACATAAGTACAGCAACCACAGTCGCAACATTCCATTCCATTTAGTTTTACGAAACCTTCATCGTCAAATCGTTCAGAACATTGAAATAATTTTTGAGGTACAATTCGGCTAGGACAGGCTTCCACACATCTTCCACAACGTATACAAGAAGCAATATTTCTTTTCGCTGCCTTGTCTGCTGCAAATGTTAATAAGGCAGAAGAGGATTTGATAACTGGGACATCTAAGCTAAATAATGCCTGACCCATCATAGGTCCACCAGATACTACCTTTTCAGGCTCACTCGTAAATCCTCCAACTGCATCAACTAGTTCTCTTAAGTTTGTGCCTAGTTTCACCTGAAAGTTACGTGGATCCTTAACAGCATCTCCTGTTACGGTAATGATTCTTCTCATCAAAGGTGTGGATTCTGTAACAGCCATATGAATAGATATCGCTGTGTCTACATTGTTTACGATACATCCTGCATCTAGTGGTAACATGGAGGAATTGATCTTTCGTCCTGTACAGGCATAAATAATAAGACGTTCTCCGCCTTGTGGATATTTTGTCTTTAATACTTTAACTTCAATACGATCTTCGTCTTTTACTAAGTCTTTTAGTATCTTTATTGCATCTGGTTTATTATCTTCAATTGCAATAATTCCCTTTGCACCAGGGAATAAGCTTAGTTCCACTTTAAGACCACCTATTACTTTTTCTGGTTCTTCTAGGAGCATACGGTAATCCGAAGTTAAATAAGGTTCACATTCTGCAGCATTGATTAATACATATTCAATCTTTGTATCGTCTTTTGGCGTTAATTTGATGTGAGTTGGAAATGCTGCTCCACCAAGACCTACAAGTCCTGCTTCCTTAATAATGCTTCTAATTTCTTCTTTTGTTAATTTTGTATAGTCTCTTTTCTCCCCTAGACCTGGTACGGCTTTATATTCATTATCATTTTCGATGATAATTGATTCTACTTTATTTCCAGATATGGTAAGTCGTTGTTCAATCCCTATTACCGTACCTGAAACTGAGCTAATAACATTTGCTGAAACAAAACCGTCTGCCTCACCTATTTTCTGACCCATGTAACAATAATCACCTTTTGCAACCAATGGCCTTGCAGGTTTTCCTATATGTTGTGCCATAGGATACACCAGATTACCTTGTGGAAGTAAGACCGTGGTAGGTTTATCCTTAGATAACTCCTTACCATCATAGGTATGAATGCCACCTATAAATGTAGCTGTTCCCATTCTATTTACCTTCTTTCTTTTAAGTGTATTACTCGATGTCGAAATAACAAATATATACGTGCATCCATTCAATTTTAACATAGAAGGACGGATATTTACAGTGCTTTTTGCCAAATTCTATGTTATCTTTTTAACACTTTTTCATAATTTTAATACAAAAAATCCGAATTCCATTTTATTTTGGATTCGGATTTCTATACACATCGCCCTATATATTTTATTGTTTTTATACATTGTGAACAATTAATTTGGTACCATTTTACACACAGCATGTTTTTACTATTTTTTACTATTATTCCTTGTGAATATAATCACTAAATCCAGAACTGTACTTCATGCTTCCATCTTTAAACACCCACAAAGCCTCTGTATCAGATAAACTTTCTATTAAGTCCAGGCCATCTTCATAAGACATATTAAAAATTGCTGTTGATAATCCATCTGCATACCCGCCATTATCCGTAAGAATGGATACCGCTGTAAAATACGTGGAGGGCATAAGGGTATCTGGATCTATAATATGATGATATCTTACTCCATCTACTGTATAGTACCTTTCATAATCCCCACTTGATACCAATGTTTTGTTACTTAAATCTAATACATAAAGATATTCCTGCTCACTTTCCTCATCAGGATTTTGAATTCCCACATTCCATTTTTCATCTTTTCCTACTTTATCACCTATGGTTTGAATGTTACCGCCAACACTTATCATACCATGTATAAATCCATGATCATAGGCATAGTGACTCACCTGTTCTGTGGCGTATCCTTTGGCTATGGCTCCCACATCAAGTCTCATTTGGGGGTCCTCTAAGTAAACAGTTGAATTTTCTTCATCAATAATAAGCTTATTGATATCCGTATGTTTATTTTTTTCCTGCAGCAATTCCAGATCAGGAACTTTTGCAGACAATGGATCCTCTGATCCTTCTTCTCTATAATCATGCCATACCTTTAATACAGAACCCATCGTAATATTAACCTTACCATCGGTTTCTTGATAAGCTTCTTTTCCAAAAATTAATAAATCAATGATTTTTTGATCTACCTTTACAGGTGCAACACCCGCATTATCATTGATGGTTTTTATATTATGAACACCCTCATAATCATTATATATGTCATAAAGTTCATGATATGTTTTTAACTCATCATAAATCATTTGGGAATACGCCCCGAATTCCTCTTTTGTTTTAGCATAGCCTACGATTTTTGTAGCAGTATTAAAAAGCACTAGAAATTGTGCATCATATCGATTCAAGTTACTATCAGTACTGCAGGCTGTCAAATGAGTTAAACTAATTACTATCATTAATACCGCAAGGATTTTTCTATTCAAAATAATGCTCCTATCTAAAAGAAGTTAGAGCATAATAATACACTTGGTTTTCCCTTTTTCACTTACCAAATACATTATTATACTCTAACTCCTTATTTGTAAATAACCATATCATAACTTATACCATTGATTATTGGCTCTCACTTCTAATCAATTGGTGTTTACTATATCATTACTTAGAATACTGCTTTCATTATTTAGCTGCGTTTGCAACTGCTTTGTCAATTACGTTAGTGTAATCACCAATGTGTACTGTTACAGAGCTTGCTAAATCAGCATCAGCAGGTGTTCCTTCTTCAGTAAGAGCAATACCTTTTACTTCATCAATAGTTTTTCCAGCAACATATGCAGCTAATGCATTTGCTTGTTCAAACCATTCTTTACCGATTGAAGAATTACCAACCATACCATAGTCAGCGCCAAGTTCTTGTTTTGTCTTTAATTCGCCTGCTAAGTCAGATGTAACAACACCAGTAGCATCGAAGTTTACATCACTTTGAGAAGC
>JBKEAO010000186.1:0-22299 GCA_047972335.1 Anaerocolumna sp.
ATGAATAAAGGCGCAGAGGATACTAAGAATTGGTGTCTAATTAGAGAAGCACAGATGAAAGTTCATGAGACTATTGCAAACACTGGAATCGCAGTTGCAATAGATCTTGGTGAATTTAATAACATTCATCCAATCGATAAAAAGCCAGTTGGAGAAAGATTGGCATTACAAGCTTTACATCACGTGTATGATGTAGTATCAGACCAAGAGGCGTATGGTCCTATGTATGATAGCTTTCTATATGATAAGGATAAAATAATTCTTTCATTTAGATATGCTGAAGATGGATTTATGTTAAAAGATGGTAAAACAAATGGATTTGAAATTGCTGGTACAGATCAGATTTATTATAAGGCAGAGGCTTCTATTAGAGGTAGCCAGATAGTTGTAAGTGGTATAAAAGTAAAAGAACCAAAATATGTTCGTTATCTATGGACGAATTATTCTGAGGTTTATATATTTGGTAAGAATGGATTGCCTCTTGCACCTTTTCGGTCCCATTTGGCATAAACAATAAGAAAGGAGATTTTATGGAGAAAGTTAAAATAGAATTTTTTCATGATGTAATATGTAGTTTTTGTTTTCCTATGTCCTATAGGATGCGACAACTTGTGGAGCAAATGGAATATGTTGAAATTGCTTTATCAAATAAGAAAATTCGGAATTTCCGAATTAATTTGGAGGACACATTATGGATAATGAAAATAAAGGAGAAGTTCTCATCTATCAGTCCGAAGATGGACTAACACATATAGATGTAAAAATGGAAGATGAAACTGTTTGGCTAACACAGCAACAAATGGCTGAATTATTTCAAACCTCTAGAACTAACGTAGTTGAGCATATCCAACATATTTACGAGGAAAATGAATTAGATGAAATTTCAACTTGTCGGAATTTCCGACAGGTTCGCCGAGAAGGCACACGTGATGTAAATAGAAATATTACATTCTATAATCTTGATATGATTATCTCCCTTGGTTATCGTATCAAATCATCTATTGCAACAAATTTCAGACGATGGGCTACTGAACGTTTGAAAGAATATATGGTTAAAGGATTTACAATGGATGATGAACGCTTAAAACAATCTGGCGGTGGTAATTACTGGAAAGAACTTTTGGACCGAATCAGAGATATTCGCTCTTCTGAAAAAATGCTATACCGTCAGGTTTTAGATTTATATGCAACAAGCGTAGACTATAATCCTAATAGTGATGAATCCATTCGTTTCTTTAAGATTGTGCAAAACAAACTACACTATGCCGCACATGGTCATACTGCCGCCGAAGTAATATTTGAGCGTGCAGATGCTGATAAGCCATATATGGGATTAACTTCTTATTCAGGCGATCATCCAATGTTAAAGGATATTGCAATTGCAAAGAATTATCTGCAAGAAGATGAACTAAAAATTCTAAACAACCTTGTATCTGGATACTTTGATTTTGCAGAAGTTCAAGCAATGCGCAGAAATCCAATGTATATGAATGACTACATCGAACATTTAGATAATGTTCTCTCATCTACTGGTGAAAAGCTTTTAGTTGGTTCAGGAAAAGTCAGCCATGCTCAAGCATTGCAAAAAGCCAAAGAAGAATACAGAAAATATCAGGCAATTGAAGTTACTCCTGTAGAACAAGCTTATCTTAATACTATTAAGAATTTAGAGAAAACTGCAAAAAAGAAATCAAGAGAACCGCATTAAATCTAGAATTTTATACTCTCTACTCAAAATAACCAATTGTTCTCCAACTTGGGGAATAAATAATTTTTCAAAACAGTTCCGATTCCACCCTCAAATTTCTCCTATTAGTAAGAGGACAAGAAATACCCACTCGCTCTGTCTTATTTTTTGTCCTCTTACTAATATTTTTTACATATTCCGGCTCACTCGTGGTACAATGAACCCACAGATGAGTCGGTTGTTTAAAAGGAGATTCTTATGAACAAACAACCGGAACAGCAGTCTATGACTGCACTCTATGAAAGACTATCCAGAGATGATGAATTATCGTGAGAAGGCAACAGTATCATTAATCAGAAGAAGCTATTGGAGTAATATACTTCTGACCAGGGATTCAGTAATATTGCATACTATACTGATGATGGATGGTCTGGCACAGATTTTGAACGTCCAGACTGGATTATCTTTGACAACACGCAGGATGCCATTGTAGACGAAGATACTTGGAATATGGTACAGCAGATTCGTAAGACTAAAAAACAGCCTTGTAAGCGAGGCTATGTAAAGGAACACGAAGCTGAATTCATTGAGCTGGTACACAGATATACTGATTTCTCAGAACTGACTACTCCTATGCTTTATGAATTTGTCGAAAAGATTGTAGTACACGAAGCTGATAAGTCCTCTGGTGTGCGTATGCAACAGATTGACATATATCTAAAGTATGTTGGAAAACTGGATGTTCCCATGAAAGAAGTAACTGCTGAGGAGTTCAAGGAAGAAGAAAAGAAACGAAAGAAGCGTACTTAGAATTGCAACTATATGCGCCGCAAGTACGAAAAAAAGACTGAACGTGCAGCTTTAGAACTGCAAAAGACAGCCGAATAATCGGCTGTCCTAGAAATATCCTAATGAACGGCATACATGAATAAGAAGATAAATTGAATAAGAAGATAAATTGAATAAGAAGATAAATTGAATAAGAAGATAAATTGGACAAGAAGATTAATTGAATAAGATAAATAGAACATAAGAATACATGAAGGTGATTTGGAGGAATACATGAAGAACATTGTAGTGATTGGAGTATCAGGAGGCTCGGCTTCTGGTAAGACAACAGTTGTCAATCGATTAAAGGACATATGTAAAGACAGAGTTGAGATATTAAGTCATGATTATTACTATCAACCATTTTATGAATTGACAATAGAAGAAAGGTTTAAGATAAACTATGATCATCCAAGTGCCTTTGATACGCAGAGATTGATAGAAGATGTAAAGAACCTTAAGATGGGTAATGCCATAGAAAGACCAGTGTATTCCTTTATAGAATATACCAGATTACAAGAAACTGTGACGGTAAATCCAGCCAAAGTCATCATAGTGGATGGTATTATGATATATGAAAATGAAAACCTTAGAGATTTACTAGATATTAAGGTTTTTGTAGATACAGATGCAGATGAGAGATTAATCAGGCGAATCATAAGAGATGTGAATGAAAGAGGACGAAGTTTAGAGTCAGTGATAGATCAATATACAACAACTGTAAAACCCATGCATGAACTCTATGTTGAACCGTATAAAAATTATGCAGATATTATTATTCCAAGAGGTGGTTTAAATGATATTGCAATTGAAATGCTTGCTCAAAGAATAGAGGTCATTTCTAGAGAAGACTAATTCCTCATACGAATTAATTTTAAATTAAATATAGTTTATTAATGCCTAGTTTAGGATTTGAAGTCATACAATGATATAAAAAGAATAATTTGAGGCAAAGTATGATTATTCATATAGTTCAACCTGGAGAAACCATTGATTCTATAGCCAACTATTATGATATTAATAAAGAAAGATTGATATTTGATAATGACATCATCAATCCAGATAATTTGGCTGATGGGCAAACAATCCTTATTGTTTATCCTCATGAAGTTTATGTTGTAAAAGAAGGGGATACAGTAAGTAGTATTGCACAGATGTATGACATAACGGTACAGACGCTAGTTAGGAATAATTCTTTTCTATTGGATCGGGAAGTTCTTATTGGTGAAACCTTGGTTATATCATATAACGATGAGAAAACATCAAGTTTTAATGTGAATGGCTATGCCTATCCTTATATCAATAGAGATATTTTACGTAAGAATTTACTCTATCTGACCTACTTATCCATCTTTAGCTATTCTATTAAATCAGATGGAACATTAACAGAAATTGATGATGATGAGGTTATTGCCATGGCCAAATCATTTGGTGTTGCACCGATTATGGTAATATCTGGAGAAGGTACTGAGGAAACAATTAGCCTGGATTTTTATCATGATATTATAAATAGTGAAGAGGCCGTAGTTCGTGTGATCGAACAGGCAATTAAAATATCTACAGAAAAGGGTTATTATGCTGTGAATCTAGACGTTCCATATATCAGGACAGAAGATAGGGACGCATTTGTTCATTTAATTCGGTTATTTTCAATGAGGTTACATGAATATAATATTAAATTTTTCATAACAATTACACCTGATTCTTTTGGAGATCAGGATATACCCAAAGATATTCTTGTTCAGGATTACAGTAACTATGGAAATATTGCAGATGAGATAGTTTTGTTGGCCTATTCTTGGGGGTATACATCTGAAATTCCGTTGAATGCTGTACCCACAAGTATTCAAGAAATTCTATTACAATTGATATTAGAAGTTGTTCCAAAAGAAAAGATTAGTGTAGGCTTTTCAAGCATTGGATATATTACAGAATTTCCACCAACTAAAGGTGATGCTAAAGCCAGTTCCATTAGTGTTTCTAATGCCATTGAGCTTGCAGGCCAATCTGGTGCAACCATAGAGTTTAATCAAAGTAACCAATCTTCTTACTTTTTTGTAACACAAAATGATGTTACTTTCTTTGTCTATTTCCATGATATTAGAGGGGTGGATTATCAACTTAGTAGCTTAGATTCCTATGGCATTGATGGTGTTGCGATCTGGAATGTTATGTATTATTTGGCACAAACATTTTTCTTAATCAACACCCAGTATCATATCATGAGCGCAACAGATGTGTTAGAATAGTTTGGTGCCATAATAGAATGTAAACAAGCCCACCGTGGAATAACTTCCTAGGTGGGCATTATTCGGGTGTGCCATGGGGACAGGTCCATTGTCACACTTTATAATGAAGTGCTAGATGCTAGAGTAATTAGTATATAGGAGAAGTAGTTGGGTGAAAACCCATTAGATAATTTGATTATAAGATTATTGGATAATTGGATTATTAGATTACTAGTTTATGCAAGACTATGCAATTAAGAAGTTGCCCTTTTCTAATATATTTGCTTATGTTATAATAACAACGTTACCATGATGGAAAGATGAAATTTGTCATCAAAGAATATGTTAGATGAAGTGATTCATGTAGTTATTCAATATGTGACAACAGACCTGTCCCCGTGACACCCAAAATTATACTAGAGAAGGGATATGACACACTTGATACAAAAGAAGCTATTTTTAATAATTATATTTTGTACTCTTTTAGTTACTTTAATGGGATGTACAAGTAAAGAGCAGATATATGAACAACAAGAATTTAAAATGGATACCATAATGAATCTGAAAGCATATGGGTCTAAGGCAGAGCAGGCTATAAAGAAAGCCTATGAAAGAATTGATGAGATAGAGCAAATGGCTAGTGCGCAAATTGAAACGAGTGATGTTAGTAAGATAAATGCCAGCGCTGGTAAAGCGTATGTGAAAGTTCATTCAGAAATTATACTTATGTTACAAACTGCAGTGAAGTATTCAGATCTAAGTGAGGGAGCGTTTGATATAACGGTAGGACCTATCATTAAATTATGGGGAATTGGTACGGATCAGGAAAGAATACCAACTGATGCAGAAATAAATGAAACTCTAAATCTAGTGGGATATGAAAATATCAGTATAAATGCAGAGGAAAGTAGTGTCATGCTTTTAAAAGAGGGGATGTCAATTGACCTTGGTGGTATTGCGAAAGGATTCGCTGCGGATGAAGTGGTTAAGATATTTCGTGAGAGTGGAGTAGAGAATGCACTTATTAATCTGGGGGGAAGCAGTATGTATACCCTTGGAGTAAAGCCAGATAAATCCCTATGGTCAATTGCTATCCAGCATCCTAGAAAAGATAAAAATGGTAATTATGCAGGTATTATAAAAATGAGTAGTCAGGCTTTATCTACATCAGGGGATTACGAGAGATATTTTATAGAAAATGGAATAAGATATCACCATATTATGAATCCATTTACTGGCTATCCAGCAGTTGCTGGTGTTATGAGTGATACCATAGTAATAAGTGGAGATAATCCAAATGGTAATATGTTAGCAGATATCTTGACTAAAGTCACTTTTGTATCTGGTGTTGACAAAGGTTTAGAAATCATAGACAGTCTAGAGGGTGTCGAATGCCTTGCAATTACAACGGATAATAAAATATACAAATCCTCCGGTTGGACATTACAGGTAGATGATATTAGTAGCGATTTTACTACTGTAAATTAATAAAGCCAACCAATAAAGCCAACCAATAAAACCAACCATGTATTACAACCATATCCACAATATGCATATAATGCAAAACCCTATGGAATTGATCGAATGTGAAACGATCGAATTATTCCATAGGGTTTTATATTGTTAAATGATTCGTTTACCGAATGGTCTTCCAACCATCTTGAAGCAATTTATGGATACTTACACCGTGAGAACGACACATTCTTTTTAGTTCATAAAGATTCGTATCATCTCGCCGTATTACATTTACACCGTAATCGCAGGTCAATCCAGCCTGAAAACCAAGTTCTTCTAATACTGTGATGGTTTCTTCACTAAATTCGCCATATGGATATGTAAAAGTAGTTGGAGATTCACCGGTTAGGGTCTTTATTTCATCTTGCAATTTTGTTAAATCATCAGCCAGAATTAAATTATATTCTGAAAAAGATTCACCGGGTTTTGGTTTGACACCGATACGACCCTTTTTTGTAGTATGGAGATTGTAGGTGTGATTTTGAATCTCTACTAAACCAGAATCTAACATCTCATTAATTTTATCCCAGCTAAGGTGTGAATAATTAACATTTTCATCATGGACCCTGGTAAAATCGTCTGTACTTTTACCAATAATGGAGAGTACTATTTTGTAATTGTATTTTTTTAACAAAGGGAAGGCGTATTTGTAAGTACTAAGATAACCATCATCAAAAGTTAACATAATAGGATTCTCAGGTAGAGGCTTATTATGATAGACGAAATCTATTAATTCATTCATAGTAATCGTATTATAGTCATTTTCATATAGATATTTTAAGTCGCTTTCAAATTCGCTGGGTGAAATTACATCCTTACCAAAATTTGAAGGTTTCACTTGATGATACATTACAATAGGTAAGTAGATCACGCCCTCTTCTGTGGAAATAGGTTTTGAAACCAATTGATATGTGGTATTGAATAAGGATAAGCTTACCATTAACAGTGCGATTATTAACAAATAGGAAATGATGTAATTCTCAGTTTTTTTACCCATTTAATAATTTCCTTTCTGTAAGTCATATAAATATATGATTTAAGTAGGAAATTAATAATCTTTATTATAAATAAATAAGGGAAATTCCTAACTATTTAGCTATAAATATCTTAAGTCAGTGCTAAATAGTTATAAAATCTTAATATAAATTGGTTCTTTTATAAAATGCAAAAGAAAATACTAAAGTGATTAGTTCAGCCACAGGGAAAGATATCCATACTCCATTTAATCCCCAGAACTGTGACAAAAGGAATACGGATGGAATTAAGGCAGCAAATCCTCTTAGTATTGAAACTGCAAATGCAATATTAGGTTTTAATATTGAACTATAAAAGTAGGAAAGTATAATATTAATTCCTGCAAAGAAAAACCCAATAAAGTATAGATATAGTCCAGTATTAGCAAGTTCTGCCAATGTATTGTTTTGCTCTGCATTAAAAACTGTAATGATTGCATGGGAAAATAAAAGTATAATCATATAAAGCAGGACTGAAAATAATAAGGACAATAAAAGGGCATAATGAAGCAATTTCTTTGTGGCTACAAAGTTAGATTTACCAAAATTATCACTAATAATTGGTTGCACACCCTGCGCAATTCCTACGAATATTGAAATGGCCACTAACGATATATTTGCTACAATACCATATGCAGCAACACCGATATTCCCAGCTAAGCTAAGGATTACAAGATTAAAAGTGATTAATACTATACCTGATGAAACCTCCGTAATCAGGGAGGAAACACCAAGGCTAAGAATATCTTTTACATAATTAAGCCTTAGCTTAATGGAATTGATACGAAAGTTATTCTTTTTATATATAAAATGTAGTGAAAGTATACTTATGCTGATTATTGGTGCTAATACGGTTGCAAAAGCTGCACCAAACATACCCATATTCAAAGGGAATATAAAAATATAGTCCAAAATAATATTTGAAAAACTACCAATTAGCATGGCTATCATGGATAGTCTAGGCTCTCCATCGTTACGAACAAAGGCAATTAATATATTGTTGCAAATAAAAAATGGCGCACCCATTAGTAGTGTTCTTAAATAAATATGAGCTAAGGGTAAGGTAACTTTATCAGCTCCTAGCAGTTGGCTTAGGTGCTTAGAAAAGAAAATTCCAAGGGTCAAAAAGGTTATCCCAATGATAAAACCAAGAACGATAGCATTAGAAAAAACTGTGGTACCTTCCTTTCGTTTGCCTTGGGATTTTAAAACTGCAAAGCGAGTAGCTCCACCTATTCCAATCATAAGGCCAACTCCATGAATAAAACTATAAATAGAAATGGATAGGTTAAGTGCTGTAAGACCTGTTGAACCGAGTCCTTTGGCAACATAAAAAGTATCTGATAAGATATAGCAGGATAATCCAATCATACCTAGTACATTTAGACTAACGTATTTTATAAAAGTTTTTAAAAGTTTTTGTTTCATGACTCATTCTCCTTGCATATATAATATGAATAGACAACTTCAAAATCATACGGTTCTTGGTTTTATCATAAGGATGATAAGAAATGTAACCTTATCATAAAATAAATCCTTAAAAAAATAAAAAATGCCCGAATTCCAACCTACTTGGCCTAAAGGTATGGAATCGAACACTCCTAAGAATGATTGCCCGGCGGCAATGAATAATTTTCATTTGTAGGGCTATTTTACTCTAGCGGTTTTATTTTGTCAATCATTTTTAAATAATGTAAAAGGTATTTTATCCCATTCATAAGGTTTTTTAACCCAATTCAAAAGTTTTTTTACACCTTTTCAAAAGGTCTTTTCAATGCACACCAGATCATTTTATCTTGACAGCTAACATATATAATAGTATATTAAAGCAAATGAATTGCATTTGCATTATTGAAAAGCAAAGGACAAGGAGTTACCATGATAACCAAAATTGATGTAATATCAGGGTTTTTAGGAGCCGGAAAAACCACTTTAATTAAGAAACTATTAGATGAAGCACTTAAGGGCGAAAAAATAGCATTAATAGAGAATGAATTTGGAACGGTAGGCATTGATGGAGTCATGATGAAAGATTATGATATTCAGATAAGAGAGTTAAATGCAGGATGCATTTGTTGTAGTATTGCAGGAGATTTTACCGAAGGACTAAAAGAGGTTTTAAGATCCTATAAACCGGACCGAGTCATTATTGAGCCCTCTGGAGTGAGTAAATTATCTGATGTATTAAAGGGATGTAAGCCTTTTGTTAAGGCTGATACCAGTGTACTAAATTCTTGTATTACAGTTTTAGATATAACGAAATATAAGATGTACATAAAGAATTTTGCACAATTTTATAAGGATCAAATCACAGAAGCCAAGACAATTATTTTAAGTAGAACAAAATCAGTCACAAAAGATAAGATAGATGAAGTGGTTTCTAATATTAGAATGTTAAATAAAGACGCAGTTATCATAACGACAGATTGGGACCAGTTACCTGGTGATAAATTGTTACTTGCCGCTGAAACTAAGACAAGAGCTGGCCTTGATCAAGAATTCATGAAAAATGAAACCTCTAAGCAAGCATTGCGTAAGGCACCTAGTCTTAAGACTGCCAGTCTAACATATGAAATAGGAACGAAAGCAGAAGATAATTTTCAGGTATGGGGAATAGAAACAGCGAAAGTATTTGACAAAGATAAATTAAAATCAATACTGCAAAGCTTTCCAAAGCAAGAGGGGTTTATTCTAAGAGGCAAAGGGATTATTGAGACTAGCAACCAAAAATGGTTACAATTTGATTATGTTCCGGATGAAATAAATATAAAAGAAACAACACCAGACTATATTGGTAGGATTTGTGTGATTGGTGATAAAATTGACAAAGAAAAGTTAGAGAAACTATTTGAAATATAGAAACGAATCGAACAATAAAACCCTTTAATAAATCGAATAGGACAATAAAACCCTATAATTAAACGAATGGGACAACAAAACCCTTCATCAACCGAATTGGAGAATATATGGCAGTCTATATTGATGTAGTAACAGGCTTTTTAGAAAGTGGTAAAACCACATTTATTAAAGAACTTTTTACTAAAAAGAGAAAAGAAAGCTATGAAAAGATAATATTATTGGTATGTGAAGAAGGTGAGAAGGAATATGACTTACATTTTCTTGAAGCGAATCATATTATCTTGTACATGGTGGAAGACCCAAAGGAAATCACGGATGAATTGTTTGATCGAATTGAACAAATGGAGGAACCAGATTATATTCTTGTAGAGTATAATGGAACTTGGGATATAAATCCATTACTGAATGTTAAGATTCCAAACTATTATACTTTTAGAAATATAGTATATGTTAGCGAAGCTGAAACATTTTTTCATTACTTAAGTAACATGTCCGCTCTTTTGCATCCACATATTAAAAACAGTGATTATGTTATCTTTAATAGGTTTGAGAATATCAATAATTCACAAAAAAGAAGATATAAAAAACAGGTTAGGAATATTAATTCCAATACGAAACCATATTTTTTAAATAAGCCAGCGGACCATAAGACTTTATTTGATAGTTTTGCACCTGGTGAACAGTTTAAGACACTCATAACACCTGGTATGGTAATTGCTTTATTCATCATGATTTTGCTATGTTTTTTATCAAATGAAATCCTAATTCGTATATATCAGTATATACAAGAAATTTCAGTATCTTTTTTAAGCATATTAATACAGGCATTGCCTTTTATATTGTTAGGCGCATTTATTTCTTCCCTCATACAAGTTATCATACCGAGTAGCCGGATCCTAAATATTATTTCAAAACATAATATAAAGTCATTTATAGTTGCAGCCTTTGCAGGATTCTTCTTTCCGGTATGTGATTGTGGCTTAGTACCAATGATTTCAGGTCTGTTAAAAAAAAGAGCGCCTTTGCCGCAGATTATGACCTTTTGGCTAACGAGTGCGGCTGTTAATCCAATTGTGATTCTATCTGTTTTATATGCATTTCCAGGTAATCCAAGGATTGCTATATTAAGAGTACTAGCTGGATTATTTACGGGAATTATGGTGGGAGTCATATTGATGATTTTAAAAATTAAAACCAAGGATGTATTAAATGATAATTTATCTTTTCAAACCATTGGCGGGGATTTTCTAGAGGTTGATAAGGAATCCCGATTTTATAAGGCAAGTGCGGTGATAAAGGGTACCCAAATAGAATTTTTTAGAGTTTTAAAATATGTGATTATCGGAGCACTTGTATCCTCTGTGGGATTACTTTTTTTACCGGAGACGATTCAGAATTTTATCGGTGCTAATGTTTTAATCCAGTATCTAATTATGCTGATAGCAGCCATGTTTATGTCTACTTGTTCCACCTCAAATGCCTTTATAGCAAGGAGTTTTACAACGAGTTTTTCCTATCCTTCCATCCTTTCATTTATGGCTTTAGGACCGATGCTGGATTTCAAAAATCTGATAATTTTTTCTGAAACGTTAAAAAAAGGCTTTTTGGTACAAATATGTGTTTTAACTGGAGTAATTGGGTTAATAACCTATAGCTTATTAAATTTGTTTATTTAAAAGTATAATGAAATGATGTCCCATATATGGCTGTGGTATTATAAGTATGATATTTTGACTATATTTTATTTGGCAGTAGTAATATATGGAATTAGATCATGATGGTTAACTTTGACAATTGTCTATTTAGGAGAGATTTATGAGAGGAAATAAAAATATAGAAGTACTCATTCAAATGATTATATTAGTTAGCATAGCACTGTTTCTTACATTTTTATTGGTAACGAATAAAATCAATTATTATGTTCACCCTAGATACCGTTTGGGAATATGGGCTTGTGCAGTCACACTTTTTCTGCTTGCGTTTAGATTAATCTTTGAATTAAGGAAAGGACGTCACAATTCTAATAGTAGAAAATATGCTATTTACATGATACCTTTGGTATTTGCTATCGTATTTCCAGTGGTGGAAGGGGGAAATGCAAATAAGGTGATAGCTGAATCTGCTAATTCCTCTGTCTTGGATGAGATTACTAATTTAGAAGATAAAACAGAATCTTCTTTGGGAGATTCTGAGGATGAGAATGCTTTAAATGATTCAGTAGAGTATGATTACTTATTTGATGAAGATGGGTCAACGTATGAAGAACCTGAAGATAAGTCTTTAAAATA
This sequence comes from Anaerocolumna sp., assembly GCA_047972335.1. Classification (GTDB taxonomy): domain Bacteria; phylum Bacillota; class Clostridia; order Lachnospirales; family Lachnospiraceae; genus Anaerocolumna. The sequence goes on from JBKEAO010000186.1 coordinate 12,419, forward strand.
TCCTACAGAAATGATTGATGGAGTAATTTCAATAAGTGAAGAATATTTTGCTAGCTGGTATTATGACTTATATGATTATCTTGAGGATTTTAAAGGAAAAAGATATCAGTTTTTAGCTCAGGTATACTCCATGGAGGGGCTAGGTGAAGATGAATTTCTCGCTGGTCGATATATTATGGTTTGTTGTGCCACTGACCTGACTGGTTATGGGATTGTTTGCAAAAGTGATTTTAGGGAAGAATTAAAGGAAGACCAATGGATATTAGTCACTGCTACAATTGATGAGTATGATTATAATGGAACCAAAATACCATATTTAGCTGATCCTGTAATAGAAAAGGCAGAAGCACCAGCAGATGAATATGTATATTATAATTTTTATTAAATGGACTTGATAAATTCAGCATTTAGATTATTGAAAACTCAAACTTCGTAAAAATAAGTTGTCAACTACTTGATAAAATCAGCATTTAGATTATTGAAAACTCAAACTTCGCAAAAATAAGTTGTCAACTACTTGATAAAATCAGCATTTAGATTATTGAAAACTCAAACTTCGCAAAAATAAGTTGTTAACTACTTGATAAATTCAGCATTTAGGTTATCGATATTATCTTGATCCAGACTTTTTTATTGTTGTTCCGATTCCTAATTTGGAAGTTACTAATGGTTTATAACTTTGGTAAAGCAGATAAAAAAAGTTCAAACTCCTACCGAACAGTCGATCAGTGAACTTTTTTTATCTAAACCAAAGATTATACACCATAAGTAACTTCACAAATTCATCATAGTCACAACTATAAAAAAGTCTGGACCAAGATAATAAATATCGTATTTTGACTGAATTTATCAAGTACAATATAGCTTTTTGAATGCGAAGTTTGAGTAAAAGAGATAAAAGACACAAAAATTATAAGAAAAACGTGTCACAAAAAAAATAAAAAAGAAGTGTCATAAAAAATATTAAAAAGAAATATCACAAAAAAAATATAAAAGAACGTTGACAAATGAAATAAATATGTTATTATTCTATTAAATGCAAATGCAAATCATTTGCAAATGGAGCTTTAAAATAAATACATAATACATTGAGCTCTATATATTAAAGTAGTTTATAGTAGGAGATAACGATGAAAAGAATAATAACACTTTTTATGTCAGTATTTATGAGCATAGTTTTATTGGTTGGATGCAGTGAAAAAAATACTGCTAATACAGAGAATGAAGGAAATAACAATCAGACAACGGAAGAATCTAAACTAAAAGTAATAGCAAGTTTTTATACCATGTATGATTTTGCAGTAAATATTGGTGGAGATAAGGTTGAGGTGGTGAACTTAGTTCCATCTGGTATAGAGCCTCATGACTGGGAACCGGCTGCATCTGATATTGCTGATCTAGAAGAAGCAGATGTATTGGTTTATAATGGAGTTGGTATGGAACACTGGGTAGAAACTGTACTTAACTCTTTAGAAAACAAAGATCTAATTACGGTTGAGGCTTCTCAGGGTATTCAGTTGTTAGAGGGACATAATCACGCGGAAGAGCACGCAGACGAAGAAGCTCACACAGATGAAGAAGCCCACACAGACGAAGAAGCCCACATAGATGAAGAAGCTCACCCTGATGAATATGATGAAACATTGGACCCACATGTGTGGTTAAGTCCAGTTAATGCAAAGATCCAGGTGGAAAATATATTGAATGCATTTATTGAAGCTGATCCATCCAATGAAGCTTATTATAGGGGAAATTATGAAAGTTATATTGTAAAACTAGATGCTTTAGATAAGAAGTTTAAAGATTCCCTTGAAGGTCTTGGTAATAAAGATATCATCGTGGCCCATGAAGCCTTTGGGTATTTATGTGAGGCATATGGCCTAAATCAAATAGGAATTGAAGGACTATCACCAGAATCAGATCCAGATCCAGCAAGAATGGAAGAAATCATTGAATATGCCAAAGAAAAAAAGATTAAGGTTATCTTTTTTGAAGAGCTTGTTAGTCCCAAAGTTGCTGAAACAATTGCCAGTGAAATCGGTGCTACCACTGAAGTATTAAATCCACTAGAAGGACTTACTAAGGAACAGGAAGAAGCTGGTGCAGATTACATTTCGATTATGGAAGAAAATCTAAATAACTTATTAAAAGCCTTGCAATAAATAACATAATAAGATTTAATAGAAAAGGAATGCAGGCAATTAACTGCTTCCTTTTTGCTGTACATAAAATAGAAAGGTTAAGGGAGCCTATGAATCCACTAGAGATAAAAAATGTGAATTTTTCCTACACAAAAGAACCAGTATTGCAAAATATAAATATGGAACTAAAAAAAGGAGACTTTGCAGTGCTAACAGGTGAGAATGGATCTGGGAAAAGTACTTTGCTTAGGCTAATACTAGGTGAATTAAAGCCTGATTCTGGCTTGGTTAAATTATTAGGGAGCGAAGGAAAAGTTCCTGGAGGCAAAATTGGTTATGTTGCCCAAAATGGAACCTTTGGTAACGAGAATTTTCCAGCGACTGTTGAAGAAGTTGTTTTAGCGAATCTTTATATGCAAATAGGGAGATTTCGTTTTCCAGGAGCAAAGCATAAGCTTATGGTAGAACAGGTATTAGAAAAACTAAATATGCAATCTCATAAAAAGGCTATGATTGGAGAACTTAGTGGAGGAATGCAGCAAAGAGTTATGCTAGCTAGGGCTTTGGTGACAAATCCAGATATTCTTATATTAGATGAACCCACCAATGGTATTGATAGTAAGTCCATCAAACAATTGTATGAGATTCTTGAAGAGTTGCATCAAAATCATAAGTTAACGATTTTGATGGTGACGCATTCTTCCTTAAGTGAATTGCAGTCAATAACCAAAGTTTATAAAATAATAGATGGTAATCTATTGAAAGAGGAGGTGATTGTATGAGTGTATTACAATATGGATTTATGCAAAGAGCCATACTTGTGGGAATACTTCTTGCAATCATATCTCCCTGCATCGGAATTACCATTGTCCTAAAAAGAAAATCAATGATTGGAGATGCATTATCACATACATCTCTTGCAGGTGTTGCAATTGGAATATTATTGAATATAAATCCAATTTTAGGAGCCACACTAACTTGTATTGTAGCGGCCCTCGGTATAGAATTTATTCAAAAAAAAATTCCTAGATACTCTGAAATGGCAATCGCAATCATTATGTCAACAGGTATAGGACTTGCCGGTGTTCTTTCTGGCTTTACAAAAAGTAGTGCTAATTTTAATAGTTTTTTATTTGGTAGTATTGTTGCAATCAGTGATATGGAATTAAAATTAGTGATTGGTATAAGCGTGAGTGTCCTAATTGCTTTCTTATTATTATATAAAGAATTATTCTATATTAGTTTTGATGAGAGAGCAGCAAGAATTGCTGGAGTTCCAGTAAAATTAGTTAATTTTATATTTACATTGTTAACAGCCTTAACCATATCTATTGCATCTAGAACAGTGGGTGCCTTAGTGGTATCCTCACTTTTAGTGATTCCAGTTGCTTGTGGAATGCAGTTAGGAAGAAGTTATAAAAAAACTTTAATTTTTTCAATTGTTTTTGCCGTTATCTTTACAAGTGTTGGACTTGTTTTATCTTATTATGGAAGACTTAAACCTGGTGGAACCATTGTTCTTACGGGAGTTTTTAGTTTTATTCTTATCATAATTGCAAAAGAATGTGTGAAGCTGTTTCATAGAAAGGGTTAAGGAGTCTGCACTTTTTTTACCTGATTTTTATAAAGAGTATAAACCGTTAGTTACATCCAAATGTGAGTTGTAATTTTTATTGAAGATATTTTTGTATTAAGATGTTTTAAATGGTAACCTGCAATTTAAGAATAAAATAAATTGAATTTTCACATATTAATTGTGTAGTATTAAAATAGTAAAAAACTATTATAAAAATTAGTACAAGCAAACTAGTTCAAACAAACCTAGTACAAATCAATTAATTTAGGAGGATTCCATGAAAAACAAAAACAACTATAGTTCAAATTATAGCAATAAGGCAAAGAATACAAACCCTCAAAGTGCAACAGACAAAGTACAAAATACGCATACAACAACGGAAAGCAATACAGCGACAGATTATACAGGATTAAGAAATTCAGCTAAGAACACAAAAGACTGCAAATAAATTAGCAAGCCTGTAATAATCCTGTAATAATGCGGTGTTATCAATAACCCCTTGTCATTATGTAAGTTAATAATAGAATAAAGAATAATAATGAGATTGCGTCATAATTTGAAGCAATCTCATTATTTCATTATGCACAAAGTTATAGTTATCATTATAATGTAACTATTCTGGACCGAGGATATTAGGTAATAAGTTTACTACTTTTATAAGCACGGTGAGAATTTATTATGTTTTTTATTTCAAGTTTATTTTAGTTACTGAAAGTTATTTTTTAAATAATAACACTACATATAGTAAAAAAAACTTAAAAATAGGACTAAATTATACTAGGCAAAATAAAAAAAATAGTATATTATTAGAGTAACAATAATTGTTATTGTTTTTAAATACATATATAATTTTGGAGGGAAGCATACCTATGGATATTAAAATAAGAAAAAGAGATGGAAGATTAGAACCATTACATGTAGAGAAGACAAAAAGAATGGTGGCCTTTGCTTGTAATGGTTTAGAAGGGTGTGATCCTTTTGAATTGGAAATGGATTCTAATATTCAGTTTAGAGATGAAATGACTACAAAAGAAATTCAGAAGATCCTCATTCAGACAGCCATAGAGAAGATGATCAATACTTCTAAGGATTCCTTTGGAAATGTGATTAAGACAACAAATATAAACTGGCAGTATGTGGCAGCAAGGCTATTAATGTCTGATTTATATAAAGAAGCAGCAATTAATCGTCATTACCATCATTTTGGTTATGGAGATTTTACAAAGCTTATAGAATTTTTAACAGAATTAAAATATTATGGAGAATACTTAAAGAAAGAATATACCAAGGAAGAAATATGCGAATTGGGAGATTATATAAAACCAGAGAGGGATCTTTTGTTTAACTATGAGGGACTTAAGTTATTAGCTGATAGATACTTGATACGAGGTTTCAATAAAGAAGTTTATGAATTACCACAGGAGCGTTTTATGGTGATTGCCATGCATCTTGCTATACCTGAAGGTATAAATAAGCTTTCCTATGCAAAGAAATTCTATGATATATTAAGTGAATTAAAAATGACAGCAGCCACACCAACACTTGCTGCAGCAGGAACACCATTTCATCAGTTGAGCAGTTGTTTTATATCAGTAGTGGGTGATAATCTGTGGTCCATTTATGATGTAAATCAGAAATTTGCAAATGTATCAAAACATGGAGGCGCATTGGGGATTTATGTGGGTAAAATAAGAGCCTTAAACAGTGAAATAAGAGGATTTAAAAATACTTCTGGAGGCGTTGTTCCTTGGATTAGATTATATAATGATACAGCTGTTGCAGTAGATCAATTAGGAAGAAGAAAGGGAGGGGCTTCCATTACTCTTGATATATGGCACCAGGATTTGTATGAATTTCTAGAGCTAAAGACCAATAACGGAGATGATAGAAGAAAGGCCCATGATATTTTTCCAGCGGTAAGTATTCCAGATTTATTTATGGAAAGATTAGAAGATAGAGGTGAATGGTCTTTATTTGATCCTTATCAGGTAAAGAAGGTAATGGGATTTTACCTAGAGGATTTTTATGATGAAGAAGATGACAAAGCCTTTACAAAGCATTATCTGGCGTGTGAAGCAAATGCAAACTTAGAAAGAGTAAAGGTTAATGCCCTTGATATTATGAAGAAGATTATGAAATCAGCGGTTGAAACAGGAACACCCTTCATCTTCTTTAGAGATACCGTAAACAGGGCAAACCCAAATAAACATGCAGGTATGATATATGGATCTAATCTCTGCCATGAAATCACTCAAAACATGAGTGAATCAACACTGGTAGAAGAAATTGTAGAAACAGATGGAAATACAAAGCAAGTTGTGACTAGAGTTACAGCTGGGGATATGGTAACTTGTAATCTAAATTCTACTAATCTTGGACGTGTTAGTTTAGAAGACTTAGCAGACACCATACCTTTGCAAATTCGTATGCTTGATAATGTTATTACTTTAAATCAATCTCCTGTTATGGAGGCTAGAATTACCAGTGATAAATACAGAGCAATTGGTCTTGGAACAAGTGGCTATCATCATTATCTAGTGAATCATAATATTGCTTGGGAAAGTGAAGAGCATTTTAAAGAAGCCGATAGATTGTATGAAGAAATTGCATATCAGTCAATAAAAGCATCTATGGAACTTGCCAAAGAAAAAGGTGCATATCCTATGTTTAAAGGTTCTGAATGGGAGAGTGGTGCTTACTTTGAGAGAAGAAACTATAATTCAAGCAGATGGCTTGCATTAAAAGAAGATGTAAAGAAATACGGACTAAGAAATGGATATATTACAGCAGTGGCTCCAACTGGCAGTACATCTAATATAGCGGGTACGACAGCCGGTATTGATCCTATTTTTAAAAAATTCTTTGTAGAAGAAAAGAAAGGAAGTTTTACGCCAAAAGCTGCTCCAGATTTATCCGAGGAAAACTTCTGGCTATATAAAGAAGCCCACCATATTGACCAGTTATATAGTATCAAAGCTTGCGGTATCAGACAAAGACATATTGATCAGTCCCAATCTTTTAACTTATATATAACACCTGAAGTAAAAGCCAAGGATATTCTTAATCTTTACCGTGAAGCATGGAGAAATGGCATAAAGACGCTATACTATATCAGGAATCAATCTCTTGAGATGGATGAGTGTACAAGTTGCTCTAGTTAAGCGTATCGAATCAACGATATCTATTATGTGTCACTTAAAAATTCCTTTTTAGTGAGTTGATGAGTTAGGCAGAAAATAAATGATAAATTATTGCCCTTAAGAATAAAAAAAGTTATAATATTATTTCAAGTGGAAAATAACAAAACTACTTGTAAATAAACAGTGGGCTAAAAATAGAACAAATCATGAATAGGCATTTTTGATGATCATGGACTTTATTAGATCACTTTTTACAAATGCCTATAGAAGTTTAGTAAGAAAGGATACAGATAATATGATAAAGAAAAAGATATTTAATGAACAAGGGAATAGGGGAACAGAGTCTATTATGCATGGAAACACCACTAATTTAAGAGAGTGGAACCGTATTAAATACACTTGGGCTAAAACTTTTTATAGGACAATGTTAAACAACTTTTGGATTCCTGAGGAGATATCTTTAAATGAAGATATTAAGCAATTTCCTTTACTTACAGATGGAGAAAGAAATGCATTCGATAAAATTATCTCCTTCTTAAACTTTTTAGATTCTATTCAAAGCGAGAATCTACCCAATTTATCAAGATACGTAACAGCGCCTGAGGTTTCTTCTCTTCTTAATATACAGGCTTTTCAAGAGGAAATTCATGCACAGAGCTATTCTTATATTCTTGATACAGTAACAAACCCTGTGACGAGAGATAAGATTTATGATGAATGGAGAGAGGATAAAGAGCTACTAAAAAGAAATCAATATATTGCTAATATCTATCAGAATTTTAATGAGAACCCAACACAGGAAAATTTCCTTCGTACTGTTGTTGCAAACTATATTTTAGAGGGTATTTATTTTTATTCGGGTTTTAGTTTCTTCTATACGTTAGCAAGACAAGGTAAGATGACGGCCACTAGTACAATCTTTAAGTATATTAATAGGGATGAAATTACACATTTGGTATTGTTCCAGAATATATTAAGGGAAATAAAAAATGAAAACCCAGAGGTTTTTACCGAGCAGTTAATCGAAGAAATCAGAGATATGATGAAAACAGGTGTGGAGCACGAAATCGCATGGGGACAATATGTAACCAATAATGAAATACTAGGAATAAACGATGTATTAATTGAAAAATATATTAAATATCTTGGTAATCAAAGATTAAAAGCTATCGGTATAAAAGAACTATATCCTGAAGTGACTGAAAATCCTATGGCTTGGATTGAAAGTTTTTCAAATTTAAATCAAACCAAAACAGACTTTTTTGAAGCTAAGGTTACAAATTATACAAAAGCAGCGGCATATGATTTTGATGACCTTGAATAAAAGTTGATGAAAATAAGATTATAGTCAACACATCTTTAGGTAGAAGGTTTTTTTCCTGGTGGCCCAGTGAATATAGCATAGTAAATTAAATAGATTAACTACAAGAGTTAAAAGGTATGAAATAAAATAGTAGTAAGAGAAGGATAAAATGTAATCCAATCTTACTACTATTTTATTTTAGATTCCTGTGTCAGTAATAAGGATTAAGGCAGAATAATATATCAGTAATAGGGATTAAGGTAGATTCCTATGTCAGCAATATGGATAAAGGAAGAAAAAGACGAAAAATGATTCCTTATAGTAAAATAAGTACCTTGTTGATTATACCCTTAGAGGGGTAAAATAATAATTGAAGAATGGCGAGCGTATTCGCTTATATTAATGTATGATTCAAAGAATCACTATGAGGAGGACAGTTATGAAAATTAAAAATCCAGTAATTCCAGGTTTTCATCCGGATCCATCTCTTGTTAAGGCAGGAGAGGACTATTATATAGCTACATCTACATTTGAATGGTTTCCTGGAGTACGTATACACCACTCCAAAGATTTGGTGAATTGGGAATTGGTTGCCTATGCTTTGACCAATGAAGAAGAAGTAGATTTAACTGGGTTAGATAAGTCTTGTGGAATATGGGCACCAAACTTAACTTATGCTAATGAAACTTTTTATTTGACCTATACAATCGTTTATACAGATCGATCCAGATTCAAAGATACCCATAACTTTTTAATTACTGCTAAAGATATCAAAGGACCTTGGTCTAAGCCAGTGGTATTAAATAGATCAGGATTTGATCCTTCTGTTTTTCATGATACAGATGGCAGAAAGTATTTTGTGAATATGACAATGGATTATCGTGAAGGCACAAACAGATTTAGCGGTATTGATGTACAGGAATATGATCCAGTAAACAAAGTACTACTTGGTGAACCAGTTAGAGTGTTTAGAGGAAGCTTTAGAGGAAAAACAGAAGGTCCTAATATTATGAAGTATAAGGACTGGTATTATCTAGTATGTGCAGAAGGCGGAACAGGAGCCAATCATTGTGTTACAGTAACCCGTTCTAGAAATATATATGGACCTTATGAGGAATGTCCTCATAATCCTATTATGACTTCTGCTGGAAAAGAAGATGTAGAACTTAAGAGAGCCGGACATGCACAAGTAATTGAGGGTATAGATGGTAATTGGTATATGGCCCATCTGTGTGCAAGACCTTTAAAAGGCTTTAGTATATTAGGAAGAGAAACTGGAATCCAAAATGTCCATTGGACAGAGGAAGGCTGGTTTAAACTAACTGCCAATGATAGTGGAGACCCTGAGACTTATTACGAGATTCCTGGTGAGGTTGAAATAAATACAAACCGATCAAGTAGAGTAGATTTTAAACACTGTGATATTCCACTAGATTATATGACCTTGCGTAAATCCTATAAAACCAATGGAATAGAAAGAACAGACGGAGTACTTCGAATAAAAGGTGGCTGCTCCATTGCTTCAAAGTTTCAGCAAGGACTTCTTGCCAGACCTTTGCAAAGTTTTCATTGTGACTTTAGTACTGCCATGAAATTTACTCCAAGACATATGAATCATATGGCAGGCCTACTAGTTTATTATAACCATGATAATTGCTATCATTTAAGAATGTCAAAAGATGAGACAGGTTTACAGATTAATTTGTCAACAATACTAAATA
>JBKEAO010000066.1:0-24549 GCA_047972335.1 Anaerocolumna sp.
AATGACAATTTTATTAAAGTCATGGTAATGATATTCGAAGTCTTTTCTCTTGGTATCTACAATATGAAAAATTTTAAAATCGTCGTTTAAATATCCTAATTTTTCAAAATGGTTCATCATGGCTAAAACCTTCTACCTTTCATATTTTAAATACACCCTTTATGATAGTGTACAAAGAACAGAACAAGCACAACACAGAACAAGCATAACACAGTGTAAACACAACACAGTGCATACACAACCAGAACAAATATAATAACACACGAATAACAAAGTGTAAATATAACCCAGTGCATACACGACACAGCACAAGACAAAATCACATAATAAAATCACATAATGAAATTACGTTATAAAATTACATTATGAAAGATTTTATATTCAATTATATAGCATTATATGCAATGTTTAAAGCATTATTATAATATTATAAATAAATAATGTCATATATAATTACTTTATAAAGAAAGTTATGTCATATGCTCTACTACATGTGGAAAAATGAATCCATGAAGATATTTAACAAATTAGAAAATAATTTTGTTTAAGTTATATGAGAATTGATAGGAAGAGGAGGCAGTATATGCAGATTACAGGTGTCTGGTTGCCAATAATAACTCCGTTTAAAGAGGATAAAATAGACTACGAGTCTTATAAAAATTTGATTGATTACTATACTGGCAAAGGGATTGATGGACTAATACCACTAGGAACAACAGGAGAAATACCTACCCTTAGTGACTATGAATTTGAAGAAATGATAGAAAAGACAATGGAATATAATGATAACAGGTTACCAGTCTATGTAGGAGTGGGTGGTAACTGTACGTCTAAAGTAGTGAATAAAGTAAAGATTGCTGAAAAATACAATATCAAAGGGATACTTTCTGTCTGCCCATATTACAATCGCCCGAATCAAGAGGGTATTTATAGTCATTTTAAATGTGTATCAGAATCTACAAATTTAAATATTATTATCTATAATATACCTTATAGAACCGGAGTAAATATTGAGAATGAAACAATCTATAGGATGGCTGAACATAAAAATATTGTTGGTCTAAAAGACTCTTGTGGTGATATAAAACAATCTATGTCACTTTTAATGAATCCACCTAAGGATTTCTCCATTTTAACCGGAGAAGACTTATTGCTTTACTCTACTTTAATGTTAGGCGGCCATGGTGGTATATTAGCCTCTGCTCATCTACAGACTGAAAAATTTGTTAAGTTATATCAGGCAGTACAAAATAAAAAGCAAGAGGAAGCATTTCAAATCTGGCAGGAACTATATCCTTTTATTCCTCTCTTATTTAAAGAACCAAATCCAGCACCAATAAAATATGTATTAAATAAAATGGGATTATTAGATTCCCCTGAAGTTAGATTACCTTTAACACAAATCTCAGAGGGTCTTAAAGACACACTTAATAAAGTTTTAAATATATAAAGAATACAAACTTCGCACAAAATAAGTTATCAAGTAAAGGAGAGAATCTTAGCTGGGAATTTTGAATTAATAACTAAAAAATACTTACAGTACTGCTCGTGACTGTAAGTATTTTTTTTGATAAATATAAACTGATTGGAAACAATACTACTGATTATTTGAATAAAAAAAGATGTTTTCATGGAGGGATATATGGAGAAGAATGTAGAATTACTAAATTATATTTATCAAAATGCCCAAATGGGACTTGATACAATAAGCCATCTTATTGGTATTATAGAAGACGATGCATATAAAAAGATGCTAAAATCCCAATACAAAGAATATGATTCTATTTATCAAGATACAAAAGAAAAGTTAGAGTCCTTACACAAAGAGGGTAAGAACATTGGACTGTATCAAAAAACATCGGCAAATGTTATGATTAATCTAAAAACTCTAACTGATAAAACACCCTCACACATTTCAGAAATGATGATACAAGGTAGTACAATGGGAGTAATTGATAGTATCAAAAAGCTTAAGGAATACAAGGGTGCTGATGCAGAGATATTAGAACTTGGTCAAAAGCTATTGAAATTTGAAGAGGCAAATATAGAAGAATGCAAGAAATTCTTGTAAAATTCCTGCATATTTAGAAGGTAATCCGGAACTTCCATCAGCTTATATAGCAGATAACGACATGATTGCACTAGATGCTAGGAAAGCAATACAAGAAAGAGGTATAAAAATTACTGAATTTACAGAACGAGATAGTGTGAAAATATGGTGCTGACTAATTCATAAAGTTATTAACACTATAAGTTTTGAATAACTCTCATCCTATCTCAAGTATGAATTATCAAAAATAAGTAATAATAAGAATAAATGGAATGAACACAAACTTCGCACAAATAGGTTATCAAGTACTTTTGACTGCGAAGTTTGTGTTATAAAGAAGAGAAGAATAGAATACTACAATCGGTAAATAGTTGTTTGGTTCTTCTTGGTTTTGTATATTATATACAAGAAAAAGAAAATTTTGATAATAACATAGATTTTTTATACAAAAAACATGGTAGTAAACTTGTAAACCTCACAAAATATATGATACTATAGATTTAGGAAGAAGTAGATTTTACTTCTTGCATAAAAATTATAGGAGCGTTTCATGAATAATAATTATATATACACCTATAAAAGCAAAATAAAAAGTCGTTATGAGGCATTACTCTCTCCAATAAACAGACCGCTACTTGTATTCTCAGTGGAAGGAATTTTGTACGCACTCATCTGTAACATGCTTTACAATAATAATAATCTCTTTGCATTACGTTTAGGTGCAAGTGAATTTCAAGTAAGTCTTGTGTCTTCTATACCACAATTTGTGGGCGTATTGGTCCTCATTCCAGTCGGAATTTTAACAGATCGAATGCGAAATAAACAATTTGTGGTGACCACATCCTTATTAGTGCTTTCCATATTATTTGTGATGATTGGATTTTCACCATTCTTTGGTGAATTTAGTTTTATGGTTTTTTTAATACTAGTCAGTTTGTCTATTGGACCCCTAACGAGCTATAATACTTCCTGGCAGGCATATTTTTCAGATGTTGTGCCCTTTGAAGGACGAAACCGAGTATTTACAGTAAGAACTAGTTGTGTGTTTTTTATTAATTTTTGTTCCCCCTTAATAACAGGTGCAATACTTGCTAGTTTTCTTATGAATAGCGATAAGATAAGAGTGCATCAGTTATTTTACTTTTTAGGTGCTGTTATACTATTTGTACAGATTTTTTTCCTAAAAAAGTTAAAGGAAGGACAGGCCGTTGAACAAAATTTTATTAAACTTTCTGAGTTAAAAAATACAGTATTAGATCTTATTCATCACAAACCCTTTACGAAATTTCTAGGAGCTGCGTTACTTTTTTATATAACTTGGCATATAGATTGGACTTTGTACTTTTTAGGACAGGTAAACTATTTAAACATGAATGAGTCATGGCTTAGCTTTGTATCTATTGGTGCAGCAATCGCACAATTTTTAACCATTGGATTCTGGAGTAGAATCAATGATAGAATTGGACCTAAATTTGGTATGATTCTTGCAAATCTTGGACTTGCACTATGTCCGATCTGTATGATTGTAGGTACTAGTTTATCAGTTAGTTATGCGCCGGTTATATTTATATTAATGAATACCTTTGCCAATTTAACCATTGCCAATGTGGCGCTGAATATTCCCCAATATTTGCTTATTTCTATACCAGCCCGCAATAAAACATTAAGCATTGCCATCTATACGGTGTTTATTACTTTATCAAATGCAATTATGCCTATGTTTGGAGTGAAGTTGTATACTTTACTAGGTGCTAATTTAAAGGCATTACAAACGGTATGCTGGATAATTTTCATACTTAGAATATTATCTTCCTTAAAGTGGTTTTTGAATTGGTGGTCCGATCGAAGTAACTATGAAGGCTAGGATGATCCCAATAAAGTATAATATACCACTTAAATGTTACTGTTTTGTGACACATAGTATGATATGGCGAATAGTTACATGTTTTAAGCTGGCGTCATAAAAATTACTTGACAAATATACTTTATTACATTAAATTAATTCATATAAACATTTTTGGAGGAATAATATGCTTATTATAAACATCCATCATCATCATAATCATTCTAAGAGGGTTTAGTCTACGAATTTGGGCTATATCCTGTATGGTCATGCCCGTGATGATGAATGTTAGATATGCATTTTGCTAAGTCACTTGGGTTACTGAGTGACTTTTTCTTGTTATCAATAAACATACTATAAAGGAGAGAGATATTATGAAAATCAATACCGTAAAAGGAACAAACGATTATTTACCTAGAGAGGTGCTATTACGAGATTATTTAATCTCTGTTATATTAAAGACTTACCAGAATAATGGTTTCCAAAGAATCATGACCCCTGTCATTGAGGATATCGAAAACCTAGATAAAAGTGAAGGTGGAGAAAACTTAAATCTTATCTTTAAGGTCTTAAAAAGAGGGGATAAATTAGAAAAAGCGATTGAATCAAAGGATCCAGGGGAACTTGCTGATATGGGTTTAAGGTATGATCTTACCTTACCTTTAAGCAGATATTATGCTAATAATAAGGATAAACTCTTATTACCATTTAAATGTATTCAAATTGATAAAGTTTACCGCGCAGAACGTCCTCAAAAGGGAAGATTAAGAGAATTTGTTCAATGTGATATTGATGTGATTGGGAGTTCTTCTTTAACTTCAGAAGTGGAACTAATCGCAATCACTGCTAAGGCACTTAATAATATTGGCATTGGCGAATTTAAAGTAAAAGTTAATGATAGAAGACTTTTAAAAACTGTGCTTTCTAAAGTTGGATTCTTACCAGAGCAACTTGATAGTGTCTGCATTACCATTGATAAACTTGACAAAGTTGGAACGAGTGGTATAAAAGAAGAACTAGAAGGGAAAGGGTTTGATGGAACTACTATTCAAAATCTGTTAGAAATATTTGAAAATGGACCATTTACCATTGAAAAAGCCAAAGCCTTATGTGGTGAGGAAGAAAGCATTCAGAGCATTGAATATATATTAGATTCTATAAATGCCATCTCTGGTGGAAGCTATGATGTTGTTTATGATCTTACATTAATTCGTGGACAAGGATATTATACAGGAACAGTATTTGAAATTGAAAGTAAAAAATTCCGTGGTGCAATTGCAGGAGGTGGACGCTATGATCATTTAATCGGTAAGTTTTTAAATGAATCAGTTCCTGCAGTTGGATTTTCCATAGGATTTGAGCGTATTTTTGGTATTTTATCAGATATGGGCTACGAAATCCCTAATAAAACTAAAAAAGTCGCTTATCTTTATGAAGAAAAAGATTTTGCAGAAGCTATGAAAGCAGCTGAGGAACAAAGAGAAAATTATGATATTGCCATGTTTGTAAAACCTAAAAAAGTAGGTAAATTTATTGATAAATTAGAGGGACAGGGGTTTGATGGCTTCTTTAATTTTGGACAATCAGAAGAGATTAACTTCTTTCAGAAGTAATGCTTGTACAAAAATAAAACCTATCTCATGATGTCAGTTTTTTAAGTCAATCGTATATAAGATGTATTTAAAGACTTGCATTAATTACTAAAGATGGTACAATACCTTTGGGCATGAAAATATTTTTGACAGGAGGAAAGCTGCAATGGGTATGCCGTTATTTTATCAACAGTTAGATAAGAATAACAAATATGTACTAAAATGTTGTTTTTTTGTATTTGCAGTAAATGGTTTATATGCAATGATTTTGGGGTCTTTATTACCACTTATTAGTAGTGAATATGGTTTGAACAATACCATAAGTGGTGCTTTGTTATCAGCACATCAGGTAGGCAATCTCATTGCAGGTTTTATAGCTGGGGTACTACCAATTTATTTAGGACGTAAGAAGTCTATACTATTTTTATGTAGTTTTGTTATTATGGGATTTTCAATCATGATAATGACAGGAAATCCTGTATTATTAATCCTTGGATTTTTATTTACCGGTTTAAGTAGGGGAAGTATTTCAAACTTCAATAATACCGTGGTGAATGAAGTTTCAAATAGTAGCTCTGCTGCTTTAAATATATTACATAGTATTTTTGCAATCGGTGCATTAAGCGCTCCTTTTTTAGTTATCATCTGCACTAAACTGACGGGGGATATTGGATGGAAGATTGCTGCTGGAGTTATTATAGTCCTTGCAGCCATTTCCATGATTTTGTTTTCCAGAATGAAAATTCATGACGTGGCGAAAAGAAAAGAAAATATTTCATATGAATTTTTGAAAACAAAAAACTTTTTGGTTGTGGCAGGTATTATATTCTTTTATTTATGTGTTGAGGCAGCGGTAAATGGTTGGATTGTGAAATATTTTGTTGATTCAGGAATTCTAACAACTGCTTATGCGCAGATGCTAGCGTCTCTCTTATGGGTAGTCATGCTTGCAGGAAGATTGACCTGTGCATTTATTGGAGACAAGGTGCCTAAAAATACCTTATTGATTACTACAAGCATTGGTACAGTGATTTTTTACCTGTTATTATTATCAACGCAGAATATTGTAATTATTACCTTAGCCATTATGGGATTAGGATTTTCCATGGCAGGGATTTACCCTATTACCATTGCAACATTTGGTGAAACCATCAAAAAATATCCGATGTCCATGGGTGTACTTTTAATGCTTGGTGGTGTAGGTGGTATCTTAATGCCTATCATAGTAGGTGCATTATCAGATCAATTCGGCATATTGATCGGTATGAGTGCAATTGTATTTGCTATCATCATGATGATGCTTTTGGTTTTAGTTAATGTGAAAAAGCCTAAGAGTCAGAGCCATAGTTGATTTTAAAAATTGGGTTTAAACGATATATATTAATAAAATAAAAAGAACCAAAATTGACCTCTTACATAAGATAGACTGTAAGAATAAAAAAGAGGTTATTATGGGATTTTTTATGATTGTGCTTATGACATTGGCAGCAACTGCTGATAGTTTTATAATTGCCTTCAATTATGGGGTTAAAAAAGTAAATATCAGTAGTTCTTCCAATCTCTTTATATCTATTTTTTGTCTCTTTGGAACATTAACTTCTATGTTAATCGGAAAATTTCTTGGCGATCTAATTCCCCTTCACACAGCAAATATCCTAGGTAGTGTAGTACTAATTGGTTTTGCATTATATATGCTAAAAAATGCCTTGTACGTTAAAAAAAACAATTCTAAATCTCATCAATATAATCAAGATCCAGAAGCGGTGGATAAGGATAATTCAAAAATAATAGAATTCAGGGAATCCTTCTTAATAGGGCTACTTCTAAGTATGAACAATATGGGGATGGGGGTAGGTGCAGGAATTACTGGCATGTCAGTATGCATTACTTCAATGATTTGTGCTGTGGCAAGCTTTCTCTTTATTAAAATTGGATACATTGTAGGTAGGCGTATGCAATCAGTAAAAATATCTGTATATTTAGAAATTATATCTTCTTTGTTCGTTCTGGTTCTGGGTATCCTTGGATTTTTTGAATAAAGATGGAAGATTGCTTCGTATTTATGTGGAAATTTGAGTGACGAAATCTCAATAATAACTTATTTACAATGTTTTTAATCTGAATTTAATTACCAAATTTTAATTTATGTGTTATAGTAATCATGTATAGTAAAAAAGGGAGGGTACTAAATGAATACTAAATTTCTAATGGGAGATGCTTTTGGCTTTGGTTTTGGTTTGATGAGTATAATGTTTCCAATATTTTTTGTTCTAATTGCTGGAGTTATTATGTATACTATATTCACATCGATCAAGCAAAATCATAAGAATAATATGTCTCCAGTACTTATTGTTGATGCAGAGGTTGTATGTAAAAGAACGAATGTATCTCATCATCACCATAACAATATGGGAAATGATAATTTTGATCATTCAAGTAGTTCTACTAGTTACTACACCACCTTTCAAGTTGAAAGTGGCGATAGGATTGAATTTCATGTAAATGGAAATGAATATGGAATATTAGTTGAGGGAGATAAAGGAAAATTAAAATTTCAAGGAACAAGATTTTTAAACTTTACTAGAATATAATGTGAAAAATAATTACAAGCTGCATTAGCTGGAGCGTATCCACTATTGCAGCTTTTTTGATGTTGTCTCTTTCGTTAATGGTATTAAAAGCTGTAGAATAAATAAGCCACCGTCAGTTTCAAAAGAATATAATCCACCATGGCGTTCCACAATGGCTATTATACTTTTGATTCCAAAACCATGTCCATCTTTTTTATTCTTTGAGGTGGGTAATTCACCCTCCATTTCAATTTCTCCTACATAAGCATTTTCTGTAGATAATACCAATCGGTCACCCCTCATAACAGCTTGGATGAATACTTTGCGAAGTTTTTGGTCCTCTACCCTTGCAGCAGCATGAATGGCATTCTCTAGTGCGTTAGATAACAAGGAGCAAAGTTCAATATCGTGTAATCCAATATACTCTGGCAGTTTGACATCTGCATGAAAAACTACCCCTTCCTTTTTAGACCGTGCTTCAAAATTAGATAGAATCAGATTGACTGTTTCGTTCTCACAGTAACATTTGGGAGTCATCGCATCTATATCTGATTCTGTGATGGCAAGATATTCTTTGATTTTTACGATATTACCATCTGTGGCATATCCGCCAATCAGTGACAGGTGATGGCGCATATCATGGCGATAAATCATTGTATTTTTTTGCATTTGTCGCATTGTACTAAGTTCTAATTTTACCTGATGAAGTTGGGAGGCGATTATATCACGTTCACGTTCAGAACGTGATTGTTTTTGGGCTTCATTATAGTAAAGAAGAACAAAAAATAAGTAAAAGGTACAAATAAGAGAGGGTGTAAATTGAACTGCCTCACGTGCACCAGAATATAGTAGATCTGTATAAATGGTAGTTATGTAATCAAACAAATAATACAAAAGTGGAACCGCTCCAAAAAGTAGGCAAGAGCGAATTGAACGCTCCATTAACTGGACAACGGAGCCAGCCACATATTTTTTAAGGCAATAGTACACAAGGCACATTGCTGAAAAGTAACCGATATGATCGGCAATTCGGCTGCCTGTAATCATGGATAACATTGAACCAATCCATTTAGGTATCTGGCAACATAGATAAGCTGTAAGTACACTACTGATTGAGATGGCCCATGGTCGTTTGTAATAAATAACCAGAAATACTACCACTGGTAAATGCGTAATGATGGGGTAAAGTTGCATGGTAATATTTAACCCGAATATTCGCCAGCAGAAAAACTGAATCAAAAATATAAGAGTGAAAAAAATGAACGTAATTAGTTTGTCTATTCGTGTATATTTCACTCCTACAAAAAGTATAGAAACTAGAATGCCAAACACTAGGACTATGACGGAGCGAAGTAGGAGTAACCACATAAATGTCACCGCAAGTTCCTCCTTTCACTAGGAATCAACAGATATTTCATATAGGTTACTTTTGCTTTTGGATAAGCATCTCTTGCAACTGGGACAGTGTTTCCTAATACGGTTAAAAATCCATTTTTATCTAATGCAGTTACCTGATGTAGGTTTACCATATAAGAACGATGGGTTTTATAGAAATTAGGGGAGGAGAGTAAAGAACTCTCATAATCCGTTAGGTAGCCATAGGCTTCTCGAACCTCATTATTTGTTAAGTGAAATGTTACAGTGCGATTTACCACTTCTACATATACAATTTGCGATATGGGCAGTTTTATTATTCCGTTACCTGTTTTAAGGGTAAGATAGGCTTCCACTTGTGAAAAGGTTGCAATTAATTTTTCAAGAACAGGAAATATCTCCTCCTTACTGGCAGGTTTCATGATGTAGTCTCTTGCATGTACACGATAACTTTCTACAGCAAATTCACGAGAGGAAGTAAGAAATATAATTGGAATTTCACTATCTGTACAGCGGATTTCTTTGGCCGCCTCCATTCCGGTAACTCCGGGCATCAGTATATCTAAAAATAGTAAGTCAAATCGTCTTACTCTCATTGTCTCAAGAAGCTCGGTAGCGCTATGAAAGGCTTCATATGTAATAGAACAGTCACGCTCTCTACGATAATTCTCTAATAGAGAGGAGATACTGGAAAGCTCTCTTGTATTGTCATCACAAACTGCAATATGCATGTTCGTTTCCTCCATTTGCTTAGTTTAAACAAAGGTATTGTAGCATAAAGTCTGAGGGGATTCAATATAATGAAAACACGATTCGTGCGGTAACAAACACGATTCATGCGGTAAATGGTTATAAAAGGAAGTATATGGTATAATAAAGACGAGAAATAGGATAATAGTATGAAATGAGGTGTAAGCTATGACTATAACTACGTTGGGGTGGTTCATTGCAGGAATTTGTTTGATGGCATTCGTCCAATTATGGTTTACAGTAAGTATAAGGGAACTTTCAGCGAAAAAGAAAAGTCTAGATTCTATCTGTGAGCAGGTTCAAATGCACCGGAGATTAAGTTTGCAAGAACGAGGTGGTGATAATGACTTGGCAGCACAGAACACCCTAGAGAGTAAACTAATGGTGCACCGTAAAGTGGAGAAGGAATATAACCAGCTAATTAAGAGTCCTATGTACCGGATACCCGCTTACATCATGGGATTTCACAAAGCAGGAAAGGATAAAAAATATGATTTACATTTGTGAAAAATGCGGTTTTTTGTTTTGTCGGACAGGAGAGGTGAAGGAATGTCCATCTTGTGAGACAATCTATATACGAAATGTCAAAGATGAAGAAATTGTGAGAATTGAAGAACTTCTAGAACAGGGTTTCATTAAGTAAGAGAGCAGATCACTAGGGTTTGTCTCATCAAAGAAGTAGTGTTACATTATGCCGTCGCTTAAGTGTGCAGATTCAATATCGTTCCTCCTACAGGATTCATGATACATATGCTGTAGCGGCGGCAAAACTTTGTACAAATACAGATTCAATATATCATTTGCTCTGCAAGAAATGGATATTACAATAAATAAGGGGAACATCATGATAACATTCGATGAAATATATAATCAAGGAATAAGGATTTCACAAAATATAGTAGAAGACATTAGATTCGGTAGAAAATTATATCTAGAGCCAGTCATAAAGCTTTCAATTGAAATCTGTAAATACATAAATACAAATTCAAATAACAATATATTTGTATTACTAAACGGTGTTCAAGACAAAAATCCATATATGTTCTCACATCCAGTAAATGTAGCGTTTATTTCAGCAAGCATTGGAAAATTGCTGAATATGATACATACAGAACGAGTAGACATTGTTTGTGCAGCATTATTACATGATGTTGGGAAAGCGAAGATAAAAGACAGCTTACTAAACAAAAAGGATCATTTAACATTAGATGAGATTGATATAATAAGAACGCATCCAGTCAGAGGGTATAAAATATTAGAAAGCGTTAATTTATTCAATATGAAAGTATTACAGGGTGTGTTATTTCACCATGAACGAATGGATGGAACGGGATATCCTTTGGGCATAAAGGGAGAAAATATCAATATATTTGCAAGAATTATTGCAATAGCTGATACGTTTGATTCAATCACGGCTACTAAGGCTTACCGGAGAAAGATGTCTCCTTTTCAAGCAATCGAAGAAATACAGGCTTCCAGCGTAGCAAGTCTAGACTCGGTAATTAGTAAAATTTTTGTTACAAATTTTTTCGAATATTATATGAATTGTGCAATACAGTAAATGCTTATAATAAATTGATCCTTCAGAGCTTGTGGACATAGCCACTGTGAGGAAGAATATACACCAATTGAACATTGCTACAAAGGGGCTAGTGTTGTGCTTCATACCATACTGGAAATCGATAATATGTAGAATAACTTATTTTAATGGCTATTATCAGATCTAATGAAATTTATTAGAATTGGTAATAGCCATTTTATGGCAATAAAATCATGTAAAATTATATGGATTTTTAGCAAATATTAATATATAATAACAGGAATAATAACAAGTATTGTTTTTTATTATATTATAAAAAAGGAGAAATGAAAAATGAGGTCTTTAAGACGAAAGATTCCTGCGGTCATTATTATGATGGTTGCTATATGTACCATTGCTTTTACAGTCGTGTCCTATTATTTTATTGAGCAATCTGTGGTTAATCAAATGAAAAACGATGGACAAACTTTGGTTTTAACCATAAAGAGAGAAATTATTAAAAATAATTTGTCCAAAGCAGAAGATATACAGAAACTTTTTCAAGAAATCAAAGAAGCAAGTGCTGGAAATATTGATTATGTTTCCATATCTGGTAGTAATGGTGGACTACTGATCTCAGATAGTAGTGTGATTTCAGAAGGTGCTACTCAAGTTGATGGGGTTACATCTGCCTCTATGAGTGGAGATGTAGAGGAAACTATTAAAGGTCAAGAAACAGTTGGCGAAATATTAGAACAAGAAAGTGGTATAAAAGTGTATAATATTTCAACAGAATTTACTTATCAGGAAGAGATGGGTACTCTAAATGTGGGTATATCGCTACAGTCCATGTATCATGAGATTAAAACTGCATTAATGAATATTCTGATTGTATCTGTACTGATAACAGTGGTAGCAATTGTTCTTGGTGGTCTTTTAACTGGTCATATCATAAAACCACTCACGACTATTTCTGAGAAAATAAAGTCCTTTGCAGAAGGAGATTTTACAAAGAGTTTTCATTATAAAAGCAAAGATGAGATAGGGCAGATGAGTGTTGCTCTTGAGAATATGAGAGTGAATTTTATTGATATGATTAGGGGTATCCAAGATAATGCAGAATTAATTAGTTCAAGTTCAGAGAGCTTAACTGCAGTTTTAGAAGAAAACTCCTCTATTGCAGAAGGAATCTCTAATTCTTCAGAAGAGTTAACAACTGGATCGAATGAAATAGCCAATATATTATCAAAAGGTCTTAATAAACTAAATCTTTTAGCAGAAGAAATTGTAATTTTACATAATAAAACCCAAGGTGTTCAAACTAACTTAGAAGAAACCAAGGATGCTAACAAGGTGGGTAGCCATAACATAAAAAAACTTCGTTCCTCTATCTTAGAAAATGAAGAAACTACGATGGAAATTAAAAATCAGTTCACAATATTAAGGGAAAAGATGGAAGCAATATCAGAAATAACAGAAGTAATAAAGAGTATCGCAGACCAGACCAATTTACTTGCTTTAAATGCCATGATTGAAAGTGCAAGAGCAGGTGAAAATGGAAGAGGATTTAGCGTTGTAGCAGAAGAAATAGGTAAACTAGCAGAGCAGACCACCAATTCTATTACTGGCATTGAAACGATTATAAGTGAAGTAAGTGGAGCGGTTTCTAAAACACAAAGCTTCATGGATAAAGGCACTGCGGCTTCTTTAAAAACCAATGAGGTATCTTATGCTTCTGATGAAGCATTTAAAACCATTGAAAATACCATTCATAAGATAGTGGACGAAGTTCAATTGGTAACTGTTGGTGTAAATACCATCCATGAAGACAAAGATGAGATTGTAGATTTGATTCGTAATATATCTGGTATTTCATTGGAATCAAGTGCAGCTACTGAAGAAATTGCCTCCTCACTAGAGTCACAATTGGTTAGTATGGAAAATGTTTCAGATGCCTCCATGGAACTGCAGAGAATATCAGAGAATCTGACAAGTCTTTTAAGACAATTTAAGCTCTAGTTTAGTTTATTGTTTATCATAATCCTGACTTTTAACTGTGAAGTTTGAGAATCTAAAAGTAAAGTCCCAGTCAAGGGCATGTAAGAATTCAGGTGCTTATAAAGATATCTGAATTCTTATATAATCTGGACTGGGACTTAGTGTTAGAATTATTTTTTTGTTGTAGTAATCTTATTTGAAGTAAGCTTACTCTTTGTACTTGTTTTGTCTAAAAATATAGGAGTTTTTGTAGCATTAATTATCGTATTTTTATAAATAGAAGTATTAGGAGCAAATTCTACGTATATTCCATGTCGTAAAGAAGTTTTGATATAGTTAGAAGCCACAACAAACTTACAGGACTTGCTCTTATCGCCACTAATGTGAATTCCATTTTTACCGTTTCCAGTGGTCTTTCCATACACCTTATTGCTCGTAATGGTTGCAGACTTACTACCATAAAGAAAGATTCCGTTTAATCTATAATTTTTTATTGTATTTGAGGTAATCTTTGAAGTATTGCTTTGGGTATATGTTGCAATACCATTTTCTCCTGGGGAAGTAATGGTATTATTGCTAATAACCGCTTCGTTGCTTTTGCTGTATAAAGAAATACCATTTTTACCAGAGGAAGTAATGCTATTGCTTTGTATAGTAGCTTTTTTAGATGCGTTTACAGCAATTCCACCTGTATTTTTACTGAAACTTCCGTTTTTAACCAAAGTATTTTTCATAATCTTTGCATTATGACTTCCACTGATAGCATAAATACCGGTGTCTAAGGTGCTTGTGATAGAGTTGTTAGCTATTGTACTAGAGCTAGTGCCTTCCAAAAATATTCCATATCTTTTTGTGCTTTTAATTATATTATCAGAAATGGTTACGCCAGATAGTGGTCTTTGGGTACTTCCAATGGTACGAATGGCGTCACCTTTTGAGGCTGTATTCTGTGTTTTCGATTCGTTGATATCATAAAGGGTGTTACCAGTAATGGAAATATTGTAATTAGTTGGTAGTGGCTCCTTGGTTGTAGTAGTAAGTGGCTTTAAATAGTGAATTTCTTCATTGTTAATATAAGTATATACTAAGATACCCATACTGACATTGTAGATGGTGTTATTGCTTACCTTAAGGTTTTTATAATTATAAGCTTTAATGGCAGTATCTAAAAGATCATGGAGGGTGTTGTTCTCTATGGTAATATTCTGATGAAATACCCCTTCAACAGAAGTATGGGAACCAATGGCTCTAGAGTAATCATATATGTTACAACCCGTAATAAGAATATTATTACATGGCAAATCATCATATGTTAAGTATGTCTCCTGCATAGAAGGAACCACTATATTGTCGTGAACAATATCAAGTTGTATGGCTTCCTTTAACATAGTTCCACCATATCCGTATAAGGTACAATTCTTTATAGTACCATTCTTCACGCCTGCAAATGTGATCATGTGACTGCCATTGGGCACATTGGTAATTGTAGCCTGCTCAATGGTGACACCAGTAGCATGTATAAAACGTAAACTTTCTGTACCTTTATTAAGGGTGGCAACCCTAGAGGAATCCCATATTCCGCCTATAATTGTTATGTTTTTCGTTGTATTATATCCACCTTGATCACCTATTAGGTCATTGGAAATCATAGGGCCCCTTTGGTGGTTTTTTATGAACTTAGCATTTTGATCAGCTTGTAAAGTAGTATTACTAAACATACGTATTTCTTTATTCAGTATATATTCGCCTGCAGGTACAATCACTTTTAAATTATAGTTTCCATTTTTGTTCGTGTCTAAAAGTGCTTGTAATTCAGTAGAGGTGTCACCTTGAGAGGCGGTCACTTCTTTATAAATCAGTTCGTCAGCATTTGTTGTTTTATTATTCATTACTAAGCAAAGGATGCCAAGCAATAGTAATAAGGCATAGTATCTTTTCTTCATTATTTATCTCCCTGTATAAGTAATTTCCTACAAACTCTTTGTCCTTGTTTTAACTCTTGCTGTGGAGTTACATGATCCGATTTCCTTCATAAAACAGAAATAAAAAGTTTAAAGTAACATGATACAGTTTAACTGAAAAGAATTTAAAAGTAAACAGGCAAATGACAGGTTTCTACAAAAAAGACTATATTATTTAAATGTATATATATTTTGCCATAAAGATGTTTTTAAAATGGTTTAATAATTGGCGAAATGTCTATTTACAACAGTAATCAAAGAAGTTATAATGAAATCACAAACAAAACAAAGAAATACAACTTAAAACAACATTAAATAAAGTTGTATTTGTTGGATTCGAATAAGTAAACCACATATATAAATGAATAGAACATAAATCAATAGTGAGTAAAAGGGATTGAATAGAAAGGATAAGTATAATGGCAAGCCCCATTATACAGGTTAAAATATGAAGGTATTAGATACAAAATTTATTAAAGGATTTATTAAAATGGCAGATGATGGATTTTTACAAGGATGGCATGAGAGAAATGGTGGTAATTTATCTTATCGTTTAAAGGAAGAAGAAGTAGAAGAGGTAAGACCTAGATTAAATAATAATGGTGAATGGAAAGCCATAGGAACGAGTGTTCCAAACTTAGCTGGTGAATTTTTCTTAGTAACAGGTAGCGGTAAGTATTTTAGAAATATAATTGTTGATCCAGAAGTGTGTATCGCTATCATAGAATTAGACCACTTAGGAGAGAACTATAGAATTAGATGGGGACTTGTTGAAGGGGGCAACCCAACTAGTGAATTAGCATCTCATTTGATGAACCATGAAGTGAAAAAGCTTGCTACTGATGGAAAGCATAGAGTAATCTATCATGCTCACACTACTAATATTATCGCATTGACTTTTGTCCTACCTTTATCTGATACCGTATTCACTAGAGAATTATGGGAAGCTGCAACTGAATGCCCTGTTGTTTTCCCTTCAGGTGTAGGTGTTGTTGGTTGGATGGTTCCAGGAGGAAGGCCAATTGCCGTGGCAACCAGTGAATTGATGAAGAAATATGATGTAGCTATATGGGCACACCATGGTATGTTTTGTTCAGGAGAAGATTTTGATTTGACTTTCGGATTGATGCATACAGTTGAAAAATCAGCTGAAATTCTAGTGAAGATCTATTCCATGGGACCAAATAAGAGGCAGACAATTACTCCACAGAATTTTAGAGACTTAGCAGTAGATTTTAAAGTTGATTTACCAGAAGAGTTCTTATATGAGAAATCCAATATATTAAATGATTAGTATCAAGTATATTAGAGCATTTTAACTGGGAAGTTTGAGTAAATAATGAAAGAAAGAGGATGCAGCGATCATAACGATTAGCGGCATCCTCTTTTTCATATCACGAATGTACAATAAATTATTTAAATAAAGTTCATATGGTATTTATTTGAGTATTTCCCGAAAAATTATTGTGCACTAGCAATTTTATTTGCTTTATAGTTCTTCCAACTTACCCATAATGGACCGGCAATACAAATGGTAGAATAGCAACCACTAATTGCACCAACAGCCATAGGGAGCGCAAAGCTTTGAATGGAGTCAATACTATTATAAAAAGCTAGGATATAAACCAAAGCAACACTTAAGCAAACAGCAATGTTCGTATTTACAGATCTGGTAATAGACTGAGATATGGACAAATCTGTAATGACTTCAACTGAAGTAGTTGGGTGTAATCTAGTGTTTTCACGAATACGATCATAGATTACAATGGTATCATTTACAGAGTAACCAATGATACTTAATGTAACCGCTACAAAGGAGTCCCCAATTGGAATACCAAAGATTACACAGGTAAAGAATACTACAAAACAGTCATGGAATAAGGCAACAAGTGCCATAACACCAGCTGATAATCCGCCAATACGACTAAAACGAAACCATACATAAAACATAACTAATACGGCAGATAATGCAATGGCAATCATACCGTCACGTAAAAATTTCTGACCAAAGAAAGGTTCAACCATGGAGGAAGAAGCAAGATCTAAGTTAGCCTCTGGAAATTTTGCCTTTAGTGCATCATCAAATGCAATCTGATCATTGGCATCGACACCGTAGTTACCTGCGATATTGATAATAATCATCTTCTTGTCAGTTGAAAGGTCTTGGGTTAACTGGGTAGTAATAGGCCTATCTAATAATTCTGTAGCTTCATCTGCTACCGCATCGGCATTGATTTCGCCGCTGTAAGTATACTTTAATAAAGCGCCACCCTTGAATTGAATGTCTAGTTCTACTCCTTTTATAAATAGAGACATAATACCAATTAACATGATTGTGGCTGATATTGCAAAGAAAATTTTTCTCTTCGCATAAAAAGGGATTATTTGATTTGTGTTACTCATAATGTTCTCCTCCTGGATATACATTTGTAGAATACTGGTTTGCGTAAAGTTTCAAATTCACATAATGAAGTTATCATCAAACGAGAAGCAACAACACCAGCTACAAAGTTAAAGAATATACCTGTTAATAATGAATAAGCAAAGGAGAGAAGAGTTCCTGAACCAAATATCATTAATATAACACCAACAATTAATACAGTAATATTTCCGTCAAATACGGAGGAAAATGCTTCTTTAAAACCAGTTGTAATTGCAGAACGTATTGTTTTACCAGATTTAATTTCTTCATTAATACGTTCAGATATAATAACATTGGCATCTACTCCCATACCGATGGATAGGATAATACCTGCGATACCTGTAAGGGTTAAAGTCATTTGCGGAATGGATAATGCAAGGATCTGTCCAGATATTTGAATCAGTAATGCGATGCAGGCTACAAATCCAGGTAAACGATAATATAATATTAATAAAATACAAATAATAGCAAATGCTAGCATACCTGCTTGCACCATAACATCTAATGCACCAGATCCTAAGGTAGGACTTATAGTCTGATGATTCTTTGTAATCATGGAGAATGGTAAACTACCAGAATTAATTTTATCTGATAATTCTTTCGCAGTTTCGTAAGTAAAACTTCCGCTGATTTGTGCTTTTCCACTTGGAATCGCTTCATTTACCTGTGCCGATTGAATTAATGTATCATCCATATAAATACTGATATATTTACCAACCAATGCAGTGGTAGCTTCGCGGAATAATGTAGTTCCTTCTTCGTCAAAGGTTAAGCTAACAACATATTGACCTGTACTTTGATTTACTTCTGCAAGACTGTTGCTAACATGAGAACCTTCTAATAAAACATTACCTTCTTCATCTTGAAAAGTTAGAAGAGCAGTTTCTCCAAGCTCAGCCATAGCCTCTTCAGGGTTAAAATCTGTTTCTCCAGTTTTCCAAGGGAAACGAACAATAATATAGCCATTATTTTTATCAATTGTAACATCACGATCTAAAATATTTTGTTGATCTAGACGTGTTTCAATAATGGTACGAGCTGCTTCTAATTCTTTTGAAGTAGGTTTACGATCAAGACCTGCAGGTTCAAAAGCAGCGTCAACGCCACCTTTTATATCAATACCAAATCGGATATCAGCTGCTCCAGGTATAGTGAAGGTGCTAGAGCCCATAGGGATTGAAATCCCAAATATTGCAGTATATGCCATAAGCAATGCAATCATAAAAATGATAAAAAACGTTGGTTTTTTACTTTTACTTTTCATTTCTAGTTTCCTTTCAAATTTGTTTTCAAAGGTAATTGTGAAATCATTTATTTTATCCATTTCCCAATTCCTGATTTTTAATACATATACTTTATTTTTGGTGGAGCATGTCCACCTAGAGGAATTGAAATTTCAGAAATACCTTGTATGTATCCAACTAAAATCATAATAAAAAAGAAAAATAAATAATTTAGGCGAGAGGGTGTTAATGACCAACCGAATAGATTGTTTATGTAAAAACGCTGTAGTTGATAGGGTTTGGTATGTCCTGACTTTATATTATATTTTGTGGCAAGAGCTTCCTCTAATGATTTGTTAGGAAGATAATAAATATAGGATAAAACAGAAGAGTTTAATTGTCCGGAACCCTTACTTTTACTATATTGGGTAATGGTAGGTAAGGACAAATCTGAGAAAACAGGTAATATAAATAGTACTAAAATAAATGGATAATAAATGATAGATTGTAGGGCTTTTATCATAGTATGCATATTACCTCCGATAGATTTACATATACACTAACATAACACAAATTGTGTGATTTGTATAGACAAATTTGTTTTTGCAGGATAGATAAATTTGTTTTTTGCAGGATAGATAAATTGTTTTTTACAGGATAGACAAATTGTTTTTTTAGGATAAATGGATGATTCATCCATATTATACTTTGTGTCACTAAAAAGTCCTGTTTAGTGAATTGATGAAAAAAAGTATTTGATAAAAGGCCTAGGTAATAGTATGATAGTTTCAAGGTATTTTAAGCTAAACAAGGAATTAGACGGTAAAGATCCCCTTTAAAAATTAAGTAAGGTTGTGATGTAGTGATTGATAAGTATAAGATGAAATATAAAGACGGCATAATTGAACTTGAAATTATCCGTTCTAAGCGCAAAAGTATATCCGTTGAATTTCATTTAACAAAGGGTATTATGGTGCGTATACCTGAAAGACTAAGGGACAAGGACTTAGTGGATTTTTTGGTGAAGAAGGAAGGAATCATAAAACAAAAGTATGAAAAGGTATATGGTTCAAAAGGAAGATATCAAACAGAACCAATAGAGAAAATATATGTAAATGGTTCAAAACTTCCCTTTCTATCTGAAGAAATCAGCTTAATGATAACTGACGATATCAAAATGATACCTTCTAAACATAGAAATGACCTTACTAAATCAGCTTATGTAAATTGGTATGAGGATAAAGTACAACAAACCAATACTAAGACACTTCTCATAGTAACTATGGTAACTGATATTCATTTTCTTAGAGAGTGTGTTGTAAACAGATACAAAGAACAAGCGAAAATTATTCTTAAGAAAAAGACGGATCAATATGCTAAAATTATGAAAGTTCATTATAATGGGATTACCATAAAAGAACAAAAAACCAGATGGGGAAGCTGTAGTAGCTTAGGCAATCTTAATTATAACTGGAAACTTATTATGATGCCAGAAGAAATAGTTGATTATGTTGTGGTGCATGAACTTAGCCACTTAATATACATGAATCACCAGAAAGAATTTTGGCTAGAAGTTTCAAAAGTTCTGCCAGATTATAATAAGAGTAAGGATTGGTTAGGGGAAAATGGTATATTATATCAGAAGTATTAAAGGAGTCTAAATTAGGAGTGCTAGTATTATAAGTATATAAAAAAGTTTTTATAAGTTTAATATAAGGTTATTATAAATTTATTATAAGTTTTAGATGTATGAAAGTTCACAATAAAACCATGATAGGAGATTACGATGTTATATATATGTTATTCTAAATGTACTACTTGTCAAAAGGGAAAGAAATGGTTAGAGGATCATAAATTAGAAATGCAAGTTAGGGATATTAAGAACCAAAATCCAAGTTATGAAGAACTTAAAAGTTGGTATGAGAAAAGTGAACTGCCGCTTAAGAATTTCTTTAATACAAGTGGGTTGGTATACAAGGCTTTGAATTTAAAGGAAAAACTTGTGGATATGAGCGAAGATGAGCAATTAAGACTCTTAGCTACAGATGGTATGCTAGTGAAGAGACCTATTATTATTACAGAAGATCAAGTTTTAATAGGGTTTAAAGAAAAACAATGGAAATCACTATTACCTGAGAAAAGGAGTTGAGGAATCTGGATAAGAAGTTAAGTCATTTTGATGAACAGGGCAACGCTATAATGGTGGACGTGTCCCGAAAGACAGATACAGTAAGAACGGCCATTGCAGAAGGTAAAATAATCATGAATCAAGATATTCTTAATGGGATCAAGGATAATAGTGTGGAAAAAGGTGATGTGTTAGGAGTTGCCAGAGTAGCAGGGATTATGGCTGTAAAACGTACTTCTGAGCTAATTCCAATGTGCCATCCACTGAATATTCAAAAATGTGCCATTGATTTTGAAATAAATTCAGACGTGCCTTTTATTAAGGTTACATGTCAAGTAAAAACCCTAGGTAAAACCGGTGTTGAGATGGAAGCACTAACCGGTGTACAAGTGACCCTACTAACCATTTATGATATGTGTAAAGCTATAGATAAATCCATGAAAATGACTGATATATGTCTGGTTGAAAAAACCGGCGGGAAAAGTGGCGTTTATGTAAATAAAGAAGCGAACCATAGATTTGACAACGTCTAAAATTCAGTAATTTTAAAAGGTCAGCGATGAAATAGAATGGAATGATAATATGTATGATAAATATAACAGGACCATTGATTATGTTCGTATATCAGTAACGGACCGATGTAATTTAAGGTGTTTGTATTGTATGCCGGAACAAGGGGTTGATTTTGTCCCACATGAAAATATTCTTACATATGAAGAAATCATTAAATTATGTGAGTGCTTTACTAAAGTCGGAATAACAAAGGTAAAACTTACTGGTGGAGAGCCTTTGGTAAGAAAAAACATTGCCTTTCTGATTCAGAAGATAAAGGAAGTTAATGGAATTGATAATGTAACCCTTACTACCAATGGGGTTTTATTAAAAGAGCAAATTAAGGCACTAGCTTTGGCTGGTTTAAATGCTATAAATATTAGTTTAGACACCTTAGATCAAAAAAATTATGAAGAGCTATCTAGATTTCCTTTATATCATCAAGTTATGGAGGGTATAGAGGAGGCTTTAAAATATAAAGAAATTAAAGTGAAAATTAATTGTGTTCCAGTAAGTCAGTATAATTCGAAAGAATCTATCTTAAAAATGGTGGAGTTTGCCAGAGTGAATCGTGTTTTTGTACGTTTTATTCAGCTTATGCCAATAGGGTCTTACAGGCACCTGACTAGCATATCCGAAGAAAATATTAAGTTATGGATAGAAGAAAAATATGGTGATATGATACCTTGTTATGAGAAATTGGGAAATGGACCAAGTAGATATTATGATATTGACGGATTTGTGGGTAAAATTGGTTTTATTAGCGCTGTGAACCATCAATTCTGTGATTCATGTAATCGTATTAGACTTACCTCACAGGGAATCCTAAAGAGTTGCCTCCAATATAAGGGAGGGGTAAATTTAAAAGAACTCTTGCATGGGGGAGCTTTGGAAGATGAATTATTAGAAAAGATTAGAGATGGGATTTATAACAAACCCAAAAAGCATCAGTTTCATGCAGCAGATATAGAACACAAGAACTTGAGTGAACATAGTATGGAATCAGGAAATATGTCACAAATCGGCGGTTGAATATATCATTATAGTTTTTAAACCAAATGAGTGATTACAAAATGAGTGATTACAAAATAAGTGATCACAAAACGAGTGATATATATAAGAATGATACACAAAAGTATTTATGGTGTGAAGTTATGTTATGAACAAAGGAGTAGATGACAGAATGGGTAAGATTGTTGCAGTTTGTATCAGTGAAAAAAGAGGAACTCCTAAAATAGACATAAAACAAGGAACTTTTATCGAAGGTTTTGGAATAGAAGGAGATGCGCATGGAGGAAATTGGCATAGACAGGTTAGTCTCCTTTCCAATGAAAAAGTTGTGGCTTTTAATGCCCTTGGAGCTAGTGTAGATAATGGAGCCTTTGGTGAAAATCTAATTGTGGAAGGATTTGATTTTAAAGAGTTACCGGTTGGAACAAGATTGCAGTGTAATCAGGTGCTCCTTGAAATCACCCAAATAGGGAAGGAATGTCATTCTCATTGTGAGATATTTCATAGAGTTGGAGATTGTATCATGCCAAGAGAAGGTGTATTTGCAAGAGTACTAGCAGGAGGCATTCTTTCTGTTGGAGATGAAATGAAAGTGATAGAGAGTTAGTAAAATGATTTGATATTACCAAAGTATGTGTCTGTTAATTTGGATAAAAGTGTGCAGGTTATAGAAAGGTACAGGAATTAAGATGATTCGAGTAGGCATCATTACTGCTAGTGATAAGGGGTCTATTGGTGAACGAGTAGATACTAGCAGTGAAGTGATTAGAGAGATGGTAAGTGAAAAGGGATGGGAAGTAAAAGAGTACGCCATCGTTCCAGACGAATTGGATGATTTAAAATGTTTGATGATAGATTGGTGTGATCATAAAAAGGTAGACTTATTACTTACTACAGGGGGAACGGGATTTTCTAAAAGAGATGTGACACCAGAAGCTACTGCTATGGTAGTTCAAAGACTAGTTCCAGGCATTTCAGAGGCAATGCGTTATTATAGTCTTGGGATTACAAAACGAGCTATGCTTAGTCGAGGCATTTCTGGAATTAGAAATAGTACATTAATTGTCAACCTTCCTGGCAGCCCCAAAGGAGTAAAAGAAAATTTAGAGGTTATACTAGATACCTTAGAACATGGTATTGGTATTTTAAAAGGTGAAGAGAGTGAGTGTGGCAATTCACTATAAGGGGAGGGTATCATAAGTCAGATTCATGCACAGAAGTGAAAGATAAAGATTGCTTTTGACACGCTAATCTTTATGAAAAGCAATAGGGCATTATAATATAGAATAAAATATAGTATTAACTTTAGCCTGCAAATAAAAAGTCAATAGGAAATTGATGATTTTTCTGGATTAAATTTATATTGATTTTGGGGTATGAAAAATAGACCACCGTTATCCGCTGGTCTGAAAGGGTGTAGGGATTAATTATTCTGGAAGAGACATAAGATATTCTTTTACTCTTCCATAGTAGATACGCAAAAACTTATTAGCGCCTGCGGTCATATAGACGTAGTAAGGTTTTCCCTGAGCACGTTTCTTGTCTATAAACGCATA
>JBKEAO010000152.1:0-35289 GCA_047972335.1 Anaerocolumna sp.
CAATTCCTGAATAATAAGTGTTTGCATCAAAAAATTCACAAATATTGAGAACCTTCTCTTCTCTTTTAGTTTCTAATGATAAATCTGAAACTTTAACAAAATTTGTTTTAAATCCAAAACAATAGCATAGAAACCTGTTTATTGTCATATTCATATCTGCTAAGGATTCATAATTACATAACAGTAAAGTCTGAATGAAAGGAAAAATTTCTTTAAAGTAATTACTTTTTCCATAATTCATCTCAATGATTTTAAGGTGTTTCTCTTTCCAGCCTAAATGATCCTTGGTTTTTACTACATTAATTGGATCTTTAAAATGATATTCTAATGGTATTTTAATATTTAGTTCACCCTGTGGTGTTTTAATTTTGTTTTGATGGTGCCTATTGTCATTAGAGAATTGTGCATCATCATAAAATGCAAAAACATCTGAACGATATATTTTATAAAAGTATCCAATATATGGTATATAATCTGGCTGATGAATAGATACAATCATTGTTCTAAATCTCCTTTATTATCCATTCCACTGGTATCCTTCAATCGCCCATTTTCCTGATTGGGGAGAGAATATACATTTTTTCTTCTTATAACGGTAAAGAATACTCTTATAAAAATATATAAATCTTTCAAAAAACTTATTGTATTTACATATTCTGAATCCATTTCAAATTGTGTTTTTCTTTGAGCCGTTGCTCTTAATTTTATATCGACAGTACAGAATAAACCAGGTTTAACTAAAAATCTCTGGTCTACATTGGACAAGGCAGAATTGGCATCATATTCTTCCTTTACTATTGGCCTTGGTCCAACAAAACACATATCCCCTTTTAGTATATTAAACAATTGTGGTAACTCATCTAAACTGGTTTTTCTAAGCACGCTTCCAAGTTTGGTTATCCTCCTATCCCCCTCCAAAACAGGCCCGCTTATAACCTTGATATCCTTATTCACAATCATTGTTTTAAACTTATATATTATAAATGGTTTTTTATCTTTACCAAGGCGTTCTTGACAAAATAGTATACTGCCTCCATCACATAATTTTATAGCTGCACCAATGTATACCATAAATGGCCATAATAAAACGATACCTAATGCTGCTAATACAATGGATAAAATACCTTTAACATGTTCTTTATAACTCATTTTTACTTTAAATCTAATATTTTTATATTTATCTACTTTTAAGACACTAGTAACTTTTTTACATGATAGGAATTTTGTACTTATCTTTTGGATAAATAACTTTATTTTAATTATAGTTTGTATCATATCTTATATTTCTCTCCTAAATACGGTCTCAAAACTTTCGGCATAACACATACCAGCCTGACATCCTCTATATGTGGCAAGTCCTCTCATTGCCTCTTTACTTCTGGGGTGAGGATATTCTCTCATCACCCCAATATATTCACTTAATGCTTCAATCTTTTTCTTTATTCCAAGCTCACCAACCTCCACAAATGTATTAGGTTGAAAAGATTTTAAAGCAGTATTAACGGCCCATTCTGTAGAAGATAATATTTCCATATATAGAAACTCTTTAATGGGTGGTAGATCAGTCCGTCGTTGAAACAAACGTATTGCTGCCTGACAAGCAATGGAAGTCGCATAATGATCATTATTTAAGTCTGCAGGATGATGGGTAAATATAACATCTGGTTTTTCATTTATAATAATTTTTTCAATAAACTTTACTAATTTTAAATGAGAAACTGTATTAAATGCAATATTAGGAAATTTACCAAGTATAAATCTCTTAATTCCTATAATTCTACCGCACTGGATGATATCTCGGTACAACTCTTTTATTTGGGGACGGTTTCTTCTAGCATCTACCTCTCCAGAAAGTATACCAACAATAATTGTATGGCCTTCCTTGGCTAGTTTATAAATAGTTGCTCCAGCTCCTAGGACTTCATCATCCGGATGCGCTACAATAAATAGGTATATCATTTAATACCTCCTCTAGAAATCTCAGATGAAATCACCCTCTAACATCTCCTATATCTACCTGTCATTAAGTTCATCTGGCTCTCTATAAGAATCCACCACTTCCTTTAGCGCATTTTTAATAGAACCTATATCATTACTTAAAGACAGATTTAAATGCTCAAGACTTAATCTTATACATTCTTGCGAGATTTCTGACTGCTTTTCAATAAATATCTTATGATTGTTAGTAGCAATGAGTTCCTTGCTGGCAGTAAGAAGTTCTTCATATAATTTTTCTCCCGGTCTTAACCCAGTTTCTACAATATCAATATCCTTATATGGAATATGCCCTGTTAGCTTAATTAAATTTTTAGCTAAATCAAGTATTTTTATTGGTTGCCCCATATCCAATATATATATTTCAGAATCCGTAGCCATGGCCCCAGCACAAAGTACTAACGCAGCCGCTTCAGTAACAGTCATAAAATATCTTTCTACTCTTTTATCAGTTATTGTAACAGGTCCTCCTCTTTCTATTTGTTTTTGAAATAAAGGAACTACCGATCCACTAGAACCAAGTACATTACCAAACCTAACTGCTGCGTATTCCGTTTGGCTATTACCCTTCATGCTTTGTAATAACATTTCACAAAAACGCTTAGAAGCCCCCATTATATTCGTCGGATTTACTGCTTTATCCGTGGAGATAAGAACAAATTTATTTGCCTTATTGTTATTTGCGGCTATCATTACATTATAAGTTCCAATGATATTATTCTTAATGGCTTCACTTGGACAGCTTTCCATCAAAGGCACATGTTTATGAGCTGCTGTATGAAAAACAATGTTAGGCTTATAATATTCAAATATCTGATTCATTTTGCTTATATCTCTTATGGAGGCGATCTCAATGGCTAAATTTAATTTGTTATTATGAGCATGAAGTAACTCCTGCTGTATCTCATAAGCATTATTTTCAGAAATATCTAATATAATTAATTGGCTTGGTGACATCTTCGCAATTTGTCTGCATAATTCAGCTCCAATACTTCCACCACCACCCGTTACTAATATCACTTTATTTCGTATAAATTCATTGACTTTTGCATCTTCTAGATTCACTTGATCTCTACCTAAAAGTTCTTCAAGACTAATATCTTTTAATGTTTTCCATAATTTTTTTTTACTGTATGGGACTCAAGTGCAGATAATGTTCCTGGTAGAATTCGTATACGGTAATCTAAGTTAATACATAGTTCTAATATTTCTTTCTTTTTATTTTTATCCAAAGTAGGTATTGCTAATATGATTTCATCGACCTTTTCACGTTTTAGTATTTCATCTAACTCCATAATTGGTCCATTGATTGATACATTGTCAATGCATTTACCTATTTTAGTTTTATCATCATCTAGAAACATAACTACTTTGTAATTTGAATCCACGTTATTTTTTAGTGTATCTAAAAGGTGTATACCCGCATTTCCAGCTCCAATAATTACAACTGATTTTTCAGTAATTTTTTCATTATTGGATTGAGTGTTCTCCCTCGCAGCCCTATGACTAAACCTTATTAAAAACATAAATAGTAAAGAAATAGCGTAAATACTAACTAATACGAATAAATCCAGTTTTTTACCCAAACATCGCTCAATGATATAAAATGATGCAAATCCTATAAAATTACCTACCAATAACATCAAATACTCTCTTGCATGAGCATATCTCCACACATTTCTATGGGTTTTAAATATAAAATTAGATATTCCTACTAAAGCTATGAATAAAAACAGATGAGGTAATTTGGGAAATAACCAAGCTTTATCAAAAATATTTACATTTCGATATTGCCTAAACCAAAACACACCTACGAAAACCAATGTGGCAATTAATACATCTACAAGTATGATAAATAAATTTCGGCGTCGAAAAAAGTTCAACTTAAAGTCCTCCTTAAATTTAGTTTCTGCATTTATTACGTGATATCAATAATATATTCCAAAAAGTTCTTAAAGGTTACATATTTTGATTCTTTATACATGAAAACGACAAGAAACAACTGCCTTGTTTTGTTGCTTGTAAAAACAGAAGTCCTTTTACTGACAGTTTTTATACATAATATTAATTGACTCTTTTGTACTATAAATACAATACCTGTCATCCCTATATGCAGATAATTCTTTGGCATAAAAGTCATTTCCAAATGCTTTATGAAAGATACTATTCTTTTTTACCAATAAAATAATCAATGGATTAAACCACTTAACAAATGCTATCTTTTTCCTAATACCTTTTGAGTATAATTTCACCAGTTCTGAAGTTGAAATATACTCTTTATTCTGTGGGTGAAATATCCCTCTATCTCCATAATCAATTATTAATTTAATAAACTCACATAAATTATCAATATAAATCATACTTTTTGTGTTTTTATAATCTGGAAATATAATAGTCTTTTTTGCAATCCTTTCTAATAAAGCTATATTACCCTTTGCACCCTTACCATAAACAATAGGTGGGCGTATACTAACTACTCCAAAGTTATCATCATTGTATTCTTGCAATAAAATATCTGCTTGTAGTTTACTATCTCCATAAAAATTTTGTGGAGATGGATTCGTATTCTTATTAATTTCATCATTGGCATCCCCAAATACATTCATTGAACTCATATAAATATATTGATTTACACCAGAATCTTTTGCCTTTTTAGCTAAATTTATTGCAAGATCTCTGTTTACTTTATAAAAGAGCTTCTCCATATGTGGTTTCACTTTAATATGGGCTATTCCAGCAACGTTAATAACCACATCATATCTTGAAAAGTCAACCTTACTCCATAAATTCAACTTTGAAGTAATCGTTGTTATGCTATATTCTTTAGGATACTGTTGTAACCATGCCTGTATACCGCCACCAATAAAACTTCCTTCACCAACAATTAATACTTTTTTCATATCATCACTGCTCCATTTATAGTCTCCAAAGTTTAAATTCTGGACTTGTATATTCCTTTTTATCTAATATACTTTTCACATCAATTATAACTTTCATACTGGTTTTATCTTTACTAAACATATTATAAATTTGATGAAAGGATAGGTTCTTAAATTCGTTATGTGCCACGGCAAATACTAGGCAATCTGCATTGGACACTTGGTCTAAATCTATAAACTCCAATCCATACTGCTTCTTTGTCTCAAATGGATCTGCAACCGGATCTACCACAATTGGCTTAATTTCATATTCTTTTAGCTTTGTAATAATGTCTATAACCTTGGAATTACGCACATCTGGACAATTTTCTTTGAAAGTAACACCTAGAATAACAACTTTGGATTCTTTCACTTTTTTATTAGCCAAAATTAACTCCTTAACAATCATATCTCCAATATAACTTCCCATTCCATCGTTAACCTGTCTTCCAGATAGAATGATCTGAGAATGGTATCCAAATTTTTCTGCTTCATATATGAAATAATATGGATCAACCCCAATACAGTGACCTCCTACAAGTCCAGGATAAAAACCAAGTGAATTCCACTTGGTCTGCATTGCTTCTATCACCTCATTGGTGTCTATTCCCATTTTATTAAAAACCATTGCCAATTCATTCATAAAAGCAATGTTAATATCTCGTTGACTATTCTCAACTACTTTTGAAGCTTCTGCAACTTTAATACTACTTACTTTATGAACCCCAGCCTCTATGATAAACTCATAAACAGTTGCAATCTCAATTAAAGCTTCTTCATCCATGCCAGACACAATTTTCTTTATATTTTCGAGTCTATGAATTTTATCTCCAGGATTAATTCTTTCTGGTGAATAACCAACCTTAAAGTCTTTTCCACATATTAAACCAGATTCCTTTTCTAGAATTGGTATACACACATTTTCTGTAACCCCTGGGTATACTGTAGATTCATAAACTACAATGGAACCTTCTACCAGATTTCTACCGACTATATGACTGGCCGATTCTACAGGATGTAAATTAGGAGTTTTATCTATATTGATTGGTGTAGGTACAGCAATAATATGAAATTTTGCTTCCCGTAATCTCACTTCATCATTGGTAAATTCTACAGTAGTATTTTGAATAATCTGATCTCCCACCTCTTTAGTAGGGTCAATACCACTCTTGTATAAATTAATTGTGTTATCATTGATATCATATCCTATTACCTTTACTTTTTTAGCAAAAGCTACTGCAATGGGCATGCCTACATAACCTAGACCAATTATGGATATTTTTTCAGTTTGTTGTAAAATCTTCTCTGCTAAACACATATTACATTATACCTCTTCTCTATATTGAACTATTTCATGATCACAAAATTAGTGCCTCTTCTGTAAAGAGACCTTCTTTCTCTAAGTTATTTTATGATAAATTGTAAAATATGTTCATTATATGGTCTATTATGAGATTTGATGTAACTATTCATCCAATATATACTACATATTGCTAAAAATTCTCTTTTTAATGTATGGATGAATTTATGGTTATCTATATATATTATTATACTTAAAATAGGCCTATTCAGTGAGTCCTTACATGCTTGGAGTTAACTAGTTAGGATTTGATTTAAAAAAGAGTTATCATAGCACACAGTGAATGGACATATTATCCATTCATGCATGTTACAATAACTCCAGT
Source organism: Anaerocolumna sp. (assembly GCA_047972335.1). GTDB lineage: Bacteria > Bacillota > Clostridia > Lachnospirales > Lachnospiraceae > Anaerocolumna. The sequence continues at coordinate 6,599 of JBKEAO010000152.1, forward strand.
ATTCAAACTTCTTATATATTAATGCAAATACCATTCAAATTTTCAATGAATTCTTTTTAAAAAAACTATTTTGTACGCTAAAACCGTTATTCTAAATCACTTAATCATTGATAGTATGGCACAATCAAATAAGCACCTTCATGTATTGTGTCAGATGACAAACCATTGGTTGTCTTAATCTCCTCTATAAATTCATTCATATTATCATATTCACTTGTTATATACTCACTAGCAATACCCCATAATGTATCACCCTCTTGAATCTTTAAGCTAATGATCTGCTTCACCTTTGGTTCATTGTCTTTCACAGCAGCCTTGGTTGTTATTAAACCTATGGATAAAAATAATGTTGAAAACAATATGATACAAACAACAAATGCTACAGGATTTCTTCTTATAACTCTACTAATTATTATAAAAAAACTTTTTATAAAATAACTAAAATCTAATCTTATCATAACATGAAACCTCCCAATGGCTATAGTTATCGAACGTTTGGTCCGAACATTTGTTTCTATATCTGAATTATACACACCAAACATTTGTTTGTCAATATTTTTATTAACTTTTTTACCTTTATGAATTGCACGAAAAAACTGAATCGTTACAACTATTTTAATAAAAACGAACATAAGTTTTGCATTATACTTTTAAATGTGTTATAATGTGGGAAATAAGTTGTGTTCAACCCATATTAATATTAATATAAAATAACATTTCATTTAACGGAGGATTATATATGAGCTATGGTAAAATTAGTGGAAAGCAAAAAGAGATTTTAGAATATTTAAAATCACAAATATTAAATAGAGGATACCCACCGGCAGTTAGAGAAATATGTGAAGCTGTTAAGTTAAAGTCTACCTCCTCTGTACACTCCCATCTTGAAACATTAGAGAAAAATGGTTATATTCGAAGAGATCCTTCTAAACCGAGAGCCATTGAGATAATAGATGATGGATTTAATCTAACCAGAAGAGACTTAGTAAATGTACCGATTATTGGAACAATAACAGCCGGTCAACCCATACTCGCAGTTGAAAATATAGAAGGTTATTTCCCCGTTCCAATGGATTATATGCCTAACGAAGAAACCTTTATGCTCAAGGTCAAAGGTCAAAGTATGATCAATGTTGGTATATTTGATGGAGATAAAATACTAGTCCAAAAGCAAAATATCGCCGCCAATGGAGATATTGTCGTGGCATTAATAGATGATTCCGTTACTGTCAAAACCTTTTATAAGGAGAATGGATTTTTCCGTTTACAACCTGAAAATGATACCATGGAACCTATTATTGTACCTAAACTAAACATTTTAGGTAAAGTGATCGGATTGTTCCGCTTATTTCAATAAATAAGATATAATTTTATTCAGTATTGTTTTTGAGAAGTACTAAAATATAGCAACTATAATAGCAATAATACATAACCAATGGACTATGGGGAAATGCATAATCTTAGTTCTGCATATTCCATAGCCCATTGGTTTCTATCTATCCCCTATAATTCTCTTGCTATTCTCGCACAATACATCCCATCTATGAGTTCCATAATTCTGAATAATTAATTCTTTAGCACCTATCATTTGTGGTGATCTACTAGTCATGTTATGACAATCGGTACCTAAGACATCTAAATAATCATTTTTCATGTAAAAATCTATAAGTTTTTTATATTTCTTATTCATTATTGTTTCTGTATTAATTTGCATCAAACATCCAAGTTCTTTCAAATAATGCAGCGATTTATTATTTTTTGCAAGCATTGGATACCTCTCTACATGTGCTATTATAGGAGTGACCCCATAATAATAACGTAGCTTTTCAATATTTGAAAGTATATTTTCATTCCATTTTTTTTCAAAAGGTAATTCAATTAAAATATAATTTGTTCCACTCACATATAAAGGAGTTATATCGTTATAATGAAAGAGATATTCATGAAGATAAGTTTCACTTGCCATAATTATTTTAATCTTTACATCCGTAAGTAGCTTTAACGCATTGTTTCTTCTAATCACAAAATCATCCATTGACATAGTCGCTGGATTGAAATGAGGGGTACAGATCGCAGCAGTCACTCCCTGTAATTTTAATTTTTCAGCCATAGTTAGTGCTTCCTCTACACTTTGGGCACCATCATCTATCCCTGGTAGTAAATGGGTATGGACATCAATCATTATTTTTCCCTTGATAATAATAATTTGCTTTATAACCTTTCCCTTGATGAATAGAGGCACCATTTAAAACAAATCCTAAAATATTAGTTTTTGCAAAATGAAATTTTGAAATTGCCCCTTCTATATTGGCATATGAAGTCTTTTTTTCTCGAATCACAAGGATAACTCCATCTGCAAACTTAACCAAACTTAAAGAATCAGAAACAACATTAATAGGAGGTGTATCCATAATGATATAATCATAATCTTTCTCTAGGTTATTGATAAGACTTTCCATTTGATAACTTGACATTAACTCTGCAGGATTAGGTGGTATAGAACCCATGGGTAATAAATCAAGGTTTTTAATAGAAGTTTTATATATACCATCCGTCTTACCTACAATGCCCGATAGACAATCACTGATTCCCGGTGAACTTTTCACTTTAAAGAAATAATGGAGTCTCCCCTTTCTTAAATCGCAGTCTATTAGCAAGACTCTGCTATTTGTTTGTGCAATGGTAATAGCAAGATTGGTACTCGTTGTACTCTTTCCATCCTCTGGTACAGGGCTACATATAATCAGTTTTTTACAGCCCTCATTCCGTAAAGTAAATCTTAAATTGGTACGTAAAGATTTATAAGCTTCTGTAATAAAAAACCTATTATTTGCTCTAAAATCAAGTTTAGAATTATTTATTTTTTCTCTTTGTTCCTTTTTACCAAAAGGCCAATCTATGGTTTTGCTTTTCTGAATTTTATGATAAATCAATGTATTTTGTAGTTTGTAAATTAATTTTGAAGCTTTTAATTTCGTATTGCTATAAATATTAAAATCTGGTATGACACCTAATATTGGTACGCTAAATCTGTTTTTTAGATCTTCCTGACCTTTGATTGTAACGTTTGCTACTTCCAATATAATAGCAATTAAAAAAGCAATGATGAAACCCAATGCGCCACCCACTATAGTAAATAATAGGATGTTAGGACCCGAAGGGGTAGCCGGTAATTCCACTGGATCCACAACACTAATTTCAGTTTTAGATTTGATATCGCTTATCATTTCAGGTGCTAAATCTTGCATAGATTTGACTAAATGATAGGAATGATTTGGATCTTTAGACGTAACACTTATTTCAAATATTTCTGTATTATTGACTGACTCCATAGTTGTCATATCTCTTAACTCACGTACTGTGTAATTTAACCCACTATTATTTAAAACCTTTTTATAGAAAGCCTTTGTTTGTAAAAAATTTATATAGGTTGTTACTACCTTCTGTGCATAATCAAGTTCTGAAAGTTTAGCTGTGGTTTGGTTTGAGTCTTCTGTAGAAACATACATTTGCGCAGATGCTGTATAATCAGGTTCTACCCCATAACGAGTATATAGAAACAATATGCTCAAGCCAAGCAGGGTACATATAGTTAGAAAAAGAGCATTTTTGATTAACAACATAACTATATCCTTTAATGAAAAATCCATCCTTTATATTCCTCCGTATCTACTATATCAGTCATAGATTTTCAAATAAATAACAAAGGGAACTAAACATTTAGTTCCCTTTTGTCGCTTTATAGATATATTATGTTAGTTATTAATATTCTGTGCTATATTTTGAATATAGAACTATAAACTATACTTCAAGTTGTTCTTTACTCACTAATTTACCATCTCTCCAAATACGTTCTAAATCATAGAATAATCTATCTTCTTTTGAGAAGATATGGACAACAACATCACCATAATCCATTAAAATCCAGGTTCCAGAGCGAACTCCTTCAACCCTTTTAGGATTGTATCCTTTTCTTCCTAAAGCATCTTCTACGTTATCAACCAATGCCTGCACTTGGGATGAATTGGTACCATTAGCAATTACAAAATAATCAGCAATGATTGTGATATCACCAATTTCAATTACTTTGATGTCTTCTGCTTTCTTATCATCTAATGCATTATATGCAATTCTAGCGATTTCTTTTGATATATCTTTTGAATTGTCTTTTATATTACTCATTCCAAACTCCTTCCAAATATAACTATTTTATCAGTAAAATTTACTTTTACTGGTATAGCTACGTAACATTTAATTTGTATCTTATTTTAACAATAGTCTTATCTATACTCTAATCTCTAACCCTATTTTTTGATCAGCTTTTGACTTAGCTCTTATCACATTCTTATAAAAATCTCTTGTTGCAATAGTCAAGGCATCAATATTATCTGCGGTTTCAATCAAATATTTTACTACATTTTCAGTGATTAGATATAAGGCTTTATCTAAGTCTACATAGGCTAACTTCCTAATAGCATTTAAATTAGGAATATACTCACCTGATCTATTGGGTTCAATATAATCAGCTACATATAGTATTTTTTCAAGTAAATCCATATCAGGCTTGCCTGTGGTATGATATGCAATTGCTGATAATATTTCTGAATCCTGAATCCCATATTTATTTGCAGCATAATAAGCTCCTAGCTTAGCATGAAGTAAATCAGGCCTTCTCTCCTCTACTTCTGTCACTGCAATGTTATATTTAAAGCATTCAGAAAGAAACATCTCATCTGTTAAATCTTTGGCACAGTCGTGCAGCAAACCAGCCATAATTGCCTTTTCCATTGGATAGTCGTATCTTATAGCCAGAGAAAAGCAGGTATCGGAAACGCCTAGGCAATGTATAAATCTTTTATGTGTTAATACCTTTGATAATGCCTCTTGATTGTGAAAAATATCGTTATCCATATATGCCTCCAAAGCAATTATTGGAATAAATATAGGTCGTTGTCTTTAATGTAGTGATAAACTAGTTCAGGTACGTAATACCGAATGGATTTACCTACTATTCTTTTCATTCTTATTTCGTGGGAAGAAATCTCCAAATTCGGTGTTCTTAACAAATGAATGGATGCATGGTACTTATCTGTTAAATATGCAATCTTTTCTATTAGATCCTCTTTGGCTTCACCACGTATGGCTACTACAATATGGGACAGTTTGAAAATCACTTCTGGCTCCCACCATGATTCCATCATAAATAAGGAATCTCCGCCCACTATGAAATAATATTCACAGTCAGAATCAAGGGAAACAGACTCTGTTAGACCTTTTAATGTATCCGAAGTATAAGTAATTCCTTCTCGCTCTAATTCTATAGTAGAGAGTTCAAAGTGTTCATTACCTTGTATGCTAAGGGCTATCATATTCATTCTATGCTCATTGCTTACAATATTCTCATTTAGTTTATGTGGCGGGGTTTTTGAGGGCATAAATAGTATTTTATCCAGTCCCAACTGCACATAAGCTTCTTCGGCTAAAATAAGGTGGGCAGTATGGATTGGATTAAAAGTCCCTCCCATAATTCCTATTTTATTCACAATACAATTAACCTTCTCTCTTACAATTTCACTCTTTTTTCTTTTGGTAGTTCAATCTTTTTCTTATCCTTAGATTCTCTATAAAGTACAAATTTTTTACCGATTACTTGAACCACTTCAGCACGTGTTCTTTCTGCAACCATTTGTGCAATTTCTTTCGGATCATCCAAACAGTTCTTTAACACTGTAACTTTAATTAACTCTCTAGCTTCTAAAGCTTCTTCTAATCCCTTTGTTAACTCTGGTGTTAAACTAGATTTACCAACTTGATAAATGGGATCTATATTCATTGCCAAACCTTTTAAATAAGCTCGTTGCTTACTTGTCATATACTATCTCCTTTTTAAATAACACTATACTTAATGTAATGGGAATTCTATCTACCACATAGTTTCTCAATTACTTATAAGTTATTTACTTCCTTTTTTACTCTTTCGCAAACTACTTATAGTAGTCAAATTGAAGGCCATACATTCTTACTGTATCTCCATCTTGAATACCTAATGCTTCTAACTCATCTAAAATACCATTTTCTTTTAAGAAACGTTGGAAGAATTCAAAACCTTTTTCTGAATCAATATTGGTATAACCAAGCATTTTCTCAATTCTTGGTCCTTCCACTGCAAACATATGCTCTTCTTCCTGAACTACGGTATATGGCTCATTACTAAAGCTAATATCTTCAGGGAAGAATTCCTTTTCAAATACAACAGGCTCTGTATCAATACTATCTAGGAGTCCTTTTACATGATAAAGAAGTTCCTTTATCCCCTTACCGCTCACCGCGGAAATAGGGAATACTTTAATATCTTCTTTTTCAAAAGCATCTCTTAATTTTTGAACAGCCTCTTCTTCCTCTTCTCCATATAAAAGATCTAATTTATTTGCGGCTATTACTTGGGGTCTTTTGGATATTTCTTCATTATATGCTAATAGCTCGTTATTAATGGTATGAATATCTTCAATTGGATCTCTGCCTTCTGTAGCTGCAGCATCCACCATGTGTATGATTACTTTAGTTCTTTCAATATGCTTTAGGAATTCATGTCCAAGTCCAATTCCTTCTGATGCACCTTCAATCAAACCAGGAATATCAGCAATCACAAACCCATCACCACCTTCTAAGTCAACAACACCAAGGTTAGGATTTAAGGTAGTGAAATGATAATTGGCTATCTTAGGTCTAGCATTGGTCACTCTAGATAATAAGGTGGACTTACCTACATTAGGAAACCCAACCAATCCTACATCAGCTATTACCTTTAATTCTAAAGTCACATTTAATTCTCTTGCTGGCTTACCAGGTTGTGCATACTTTGGTACCTGCATAGTAGCTGTAGCATAATGACTATTGCCCTTGCCACCTCTACCACCTTTTAAAATAACTTCTCTACGATTACCATGGGACATATCTGCTATAACTTTACCTGATTCGGTTTCTTTGATGACTGTTCCTTCAGGAACTTTAAGAATTAGATCCTTACCATCTTTTCCGGTACAACGCTTCTTGCCACCATTTTCACCATCTTCTGCAACATATTTTTTCACAAAACGAAAGTCAGACAAAGTATTTAATCCATCATCTACTTCAAAAATTAAATCTCCGCCTTTACCGCCGTCTCCACCATCTGGTCCACCAGCGGGAACATAGACTTCTCTTCTAAAACTAACATGTCCATCTCCGCCCTTACCAGCACGTATATATATTTTCGCACTATCTGCAAACACTTTAATCACCTCTTATTTCAATACATAGTTTCTATATGTCAAATGAATCTCAATGTTCTTATTATAATAGGAATTAACAAAAATTACAAGAAAATTTAGCTTATCACCTGGACAAACCCTATAATTTAAGCAAATTTCTTGATACACCTTTAATTGATCTCATATTTATATCTAGTATTTAATTAATATATCTCTAGTATTTATATATAACATTAAAATAAACCCCATATTCATGATTTAATCAAGAATTTGGGGTTCATAATCATCTCATATTATTTAGATTCTACAGGGTAAACGGAAGCTTGTTTTTTATCTCTTCCTTTTCTTTCGAATCGAACAACACCGTCAACTAATGCGAATAATGTATCATCGCCACCGCGTCCAACGTTGTTACCTGGATGAATTTTAGTTCCACGTTGTCTGTAAAGGATGTTACCTGCTAATACAAATTGTCCGTCTGCTCTCTTTGCGCCCAATCTTTTGGATTCGGAATCTCTACCATTCTTAGTAGAACCAACACCCTTTTTATGAGCGAAAAACTGAAGGTTCATCTTTAACATAACCTACACCTCCTTGAATATATGCCGCAGGAGAAACCTGCTAAACAAATTTAATATATTTCTGTCCATAATCTTCTCTTATCCCATTCAGTCCAAGAAATAGAGAATTTAATAATAAATTTGACTCATTACTAGGTTTTGAAACAATCTTAAAATCTATATGACCACTTTCTTCATCTTCCTCAATATGAAAGGTATCTGATGTAAATTGCTCAATAGAATTTATGGTATTAATGATTAGGGCTGATACAGCTGAACAAACAATGTCGCTGCCATGTTCGGCAAAACCTGCATGTCCATCACTAGTAAAGCCAATAATCTTACCATCTGCACTTTTATAAACGGATATTTTTATCATATCAAACCTTTAAATATTATGCGTTGATTTTTTCAATCTTAACCTTAGTATATGGCTGTCTGTGACCGTTCTTTTTGTGATATCCAGTCTTTCTCTTATAGCGATAAACAATAACTTTTTTGTTTTTGCCTTCTTCTACTACTGTTGCAGTAACAGTTGCATTCGCTACTGTAGGATTTCCAACAACTAATTCTCCGTTGTTAACTACAAGAACTTGATCAAATGAAACAGATTCTCCAGCTGCTACACCAAGCTTTTCTACTTTAATGATATCGCCTTCGGCTACTTTGTACTGTTTACCACCTGTTGCTATAATTGCGTACATATGGCACCTCCTATTATCATTACTCGCCAACTACGGTATCCATTATAAAATGAATTTAAAACCTCGTTGTGCGGCATACTTGAGTATTGTAGCATAATCGGTATATAATGTCAAACATTTTTAAGTTTTGAAAGATAAATCTTTTTGTATCCTCTAAATTTTTAAAAAATACCATTCGTAGCTTGAATAATTACACTGTTAAATCTGCATAGTTCCCCTCAATATAAGTCTTTAACTCTTCAGGATTTAATACAATCTGACATCCTCTTACTCCTGCGCTTACTGCAATGGTATCAAATAACTGTGCAGTTTCGTCTATGTAGGTAGGATACCTCTTTTTCATACCAATAGGCGAACAGCCACCTCTTATATATCCAGTCAATGATAGAAGTTCCTTCACGTGTACCATTTCTATTTTCTTTTCCTGTACAAGTGCTGCTGCCTTCTTTAAATTTAGTTCACCATTTACTGGGATGCAAAAAACAAAGATCTTATTCTTATCCCCTCTTGCTACTAGCGTTTTATACACCTGCTCTGGATCCATTCCCACCTGCATTGCAACATGTTCACCAGACAAGTCCTGTTCGTCCACTTCATATTCTTTGGTGGTATAATTGATTTTTCCTTGATCAAGCAAACGCATGACATTCGTTTTTACCATTTTATCACTTCTTTCTTAATATAGAACATTTCTAATATAGCTTTATCTAAAACAGATACCCGTCTAAATAGATACCTGTCTAAAATAGATACATATCTAAAATAGTAACCTGTCTAAAATAGATACCTGTCTAAAATTCATACCTATTTAAAATAGTAACTTACATATCCATCATATAAATAAATCTATAATTAAAATATCTCTGCTATAAAAATATCCTATTATAAAAATATTTCTATGAAAGCATTTTCAAATTGATCTGTTCATGGAGAGGCTTACGTACTTTTTTTCTTGTAACTTCAACAAGATTTAATGCTGTCATATCCACCAAAATGGTTTTAACAGGATCTTTTTTTAGCAATTCATCTAGATCCTTTAAAAGTCTTTGCTTATAATCCTCTTCTTCCATATCAATGAACTCAATGATTAAGATCCCCGATAGATATCTTAGCCTAATTTGTTTTGCAATCTCAATGGCAGCCTCTTGATTAATTTTTAAAAAAGTATCTTTGGGCTGTTTTTTACCACCAATGGCTTTTCCGGTATTTACATCAATTACTGTTAAGGCCTCTGTAGGCTCAATAATTATACTGCCACCGGACTTTAGCCAAACTTTTGACTTTAATGCATTTTCGAGCTTAGTTTTAATACCATACAAATTGCTCAGGGTTATGAGTTTATCTTGAAAAAATTGCAATTTACCCAAATCTTCTTTTTGATAAGTCTTTAGATAATCATAAATTTCCTGATAGATTTCCTGATGATCAGTAATGATTTCATCCGTATTTATAGAAAGGCTATCCCTTATATCACACAGATACCCCGTAGGAGCAGGTAAAACCATGGAAAATGCAGTTCTATGACTACCACTTTCCTTCGTATCTTCATAAATTCCCTTTAAAGTATTTATTTCCTCTTCAATGACCTCCGCTGTAACATATGCTGCATTGGTCCGGACTATGAGGCCGTATATATCATTCTGGAAAGGTTTTATCATTTCCTTTAACTTTTTTCGCAACTTCACATCAGAAATTTTTGAGGATATACCTATGCCTGGTTTACCGTGAACTAGTACGACATATTTACCCGTAAAATTCAGATTTGTTGTCGCCACAGGTACTTTCGTCTTCACATCCTCTTTGGTAATTTGAACTAATATTTCATCTCCAACATTAACATTGCTATTCTTCTTGGCATTGAGAAATATGGGATCGTAAACATCATTTAAAGAAAGATAACACATTCTTCCATTCTCTATTTCTAAAAATGCAGCATTAATATTCTTAACAATGTTTTTCACTTTGCCATTATAGATGTTACCCAGTATGGTTTCTTCACCTACACCAGCATAGACTTGTACCATATCTTTGCCCCAAAAGGTCGAGGATATGGTCATATCATTTAATTTAGTTATAATCAACTTCGTACCCATGCAGACTCCTATCACACGAACAAAAGTGGAATGAATTTCCCTGCATCCACATCATTGGCATAAACTTCTAATCTGTGAACTTGAAATGCAAACTCACTTAATTCTAGTCCCACATAATTTTTAAATCCTTCTAACACAAGTTCAGGTTTTAAATTATTTACACTACCTGTGGCTAACTTTAGATAAACGCAGATACCATTATCAAACATTTGCGCAGCTTCTAACTCACACGCTACGCCCGCTGCAGCAGGCGCCTCATGATAAAAGGACTCTCTCTCAAAAGCAAACTGATAAATGAATGGTTTGATATCTACTTCATTCTCACTTTTTTTAGATTTTTTAATAACTATAATTTCATTTTGATTCATATAGTCCTGAAACTTTTGAACAAATTCTTCTTTGTCTAGAAAATCATACCCATCTCTAAGAGATAACTTATAGTCAGCACCTGCTACAATAGACATTGCATTTTTACTACCCTCTGGTAATATTCTAAGGTCCGTAATTCTAATATTTTCATTCATTGCCTCATTAATCTTTTGAATCATAACATCCGTATCCATCATAGTATTTATGGATACATCTAGGTATTCTCCCTCACTGGTAAGCCCAACTCCAAGAGGCGCTGCAAAAGACAGAATCTGATGTGGACTATATCCTTTGGAATATTCTACATCAATGCCTGCTCTTCTAAAAGTTTTCTGAAAATATCTCATAATATCTAAATGACCAATAAATTTAAGTGGTCCTGTTTTTAAAAACTTCATTCTTACCATCATAATTAGATAACCTCCTCTTTTCTTTCATCATAGCATATACCACCGTGAAAAGATTTGGCACCGCAGTTTGTACAGGCTTTTCTACAATTAGGTGTTACAAGGGCTTTTTGGCTTCTTTCATTTTCTCTCCATAAAAATTCTCTTGTTACACCCACATCAATAAACTCCCAAGGTAGGATTTCATCCTTTTGCCTTTCTCTGCAGGCATAGAATTCAACGTCCACTCCATTCATTTCAAACGCCTTCATCCATAAATCATATTGAAAAAATTCAGACCAGGAATCATAAATACAGCCCAATTTATAGGCATCAAAGAGTACTTTAGCCACTCTTCTATCACCTCTAGCAAATACACCTTCTAGTATACTAACTTCAGCTTCATGCCAGTTATACTTAATACTCTTTTTATTTAACTGTTCATTTAACTTACTTCTAAGGAGTTTTTGTTTCTCCAAATATTCTGTAATTGTATTCATTCTAGCCCATTGAAATGGAGTAAAAGGTTTTGGTACAAAGAAAGATGTACTTGCTACAATACTTACTTTTCCATTTCTTTGATCCTTTGGTATGGTGTAATATTCTCTCGCTATTTTATCCGCTAAGATTGCTATCCCTTCAATATCTTCTTCTGTTTCTGTAGGAAGACCTAGCATAAAATATAATTTTACTCGATTCCAACCACCCCAGAAAGCCTCCATAGCTCCTTTTAATATATTTTCCTCAGAAAGACCTTTATTAATTACATCTCTTAATCTTTGAGAACCAGCTTCTGGTGCAAAAGTTAAACTACTTTTCTTAACATCTTGTACTTTACTCATAACATCTAGTGCAAAGGCATCAATTCTTAAGGATGGCAATGATATATTAACACCATTATTACTACATTCATTAATCAAGTAATATACAAGTTCCTGAAGGGCAGAATAATCACTCGAGCTTAAACTACTAAGAGAAATCTCTTCATGACCTGTGGTTTTTAGCATCTCTCTTGCATAGTCTTTTAAGAACTCAACATCTCTTTCTCTAATTGGACGATAAACCATACCTGCCTGACAGAATCTACATCCTCTGATACATCCTCTTTGTATTTCTAGTACCACTCGGTCTTGCGTTGCTTTAATATAGGGAACTAAAGGTTTTTTAGGGTAGAAAGTATCACTTAAATTCATCTCTACTTGCTTACGAATCACTTGTTTTCCATGAGGATTTATGCTAGTAAAAGAATGAATTGTACCATCCTCATGATAGGTTGTCTCATAAAAGGAGGGAACATAAATTCCTTCGATTTCTGCTATTTTCTCTAAATATTCTTTTCTAGTTCCACCGTTCTTTTTATGAATTTTATAAATATCTAATAAATCGTCATATACAGTTTCACCCTCACCTATATAGAAAAAATCAAAAAAATCTGCAATGGGTTCAGGATTATAGGAACAAGGACCACCACCTAACACAAAAGGATCTTCATCTGTTCTATCCTTTGCATACAAAGGAATCCCTGAAAGATCTAACACCTGCAAAATATTGGTATAGCACATTTCATACTGAAGTGTAATGCCTAGAAAGTCAAAGTTTTTCACAGGTTCTTGTGATTCTAAAGCAAAGAGTGGGATATTTTTTTCTCTCATAATTTTATCTAAATCCATCCAGGGTGAATAGACTCTCTCGCAATAGGTATCTTCTCTTTTATTAAACATATCATAGAGTATTTGTATGCCAAGATGGGACATTCCAATCTCATATACATCAGGAAAACACATACAAAAACGTATATCGATTTTATCTATATCTTTTATGACCATATTGGTTTCATTACCGATATATCTTGCCGGCTTGTCCACAGTCATAAGAATTTCATCAGATAGTGCTAACTTTCTCATTTCGTTTTTCTCCATTTCTTTAGAAAACACATTGGTTTACATAATATAAATATGTAAACCAATGTATTTTATTCTGCTTGTGTGCAAAACACATTGAAAATTATTATAACTGAAAATGCAAGAAAATACAATTATAATACTGTATTTCATTGTATCCATCCTAACTATTCAACCATATATACTTGATAAATTCAGACAAAACACAATAATATCGATAATCTAAATACTGAATTTATTATGTAGTAAGACAGCTTATTTTGCGCGAAGTTTGAGTTATATATTATTTTTTCAGCACTTTCTCATACATCTGTACTATAAAATTTTGTGCCTCTTCTATTCCTTTGTTTGAAGAAATCCATTCTTGTATGGTACCCACACTGACATTTTTCAAAGAGATATCAAATTTGTCAATAATAAAGACAAATAAAAAAATCAGCGCACAGCAAATCACTCTTATTAGCAAAGATTTTACACGAAAATTGGGCAGACCATTCACTTCAGGTAGAGAAACCTTATTTGTATTTCTTCCCATGTGATGAGAATCTAAATTATTAGCACAACTTTCCCTTGCAAGTCTAATATATTCCGCTCTTGAGTAAGAAATCAGTTCTTCCTGTTCATCCATAATTACCTGTCCTCCTTTTTATGTTGATGCCCTTACATGTGCAAACTAACTTAAAACTTATATCAATGCAAGCCCTTGTTTTCTTCCTTACTCACTGGCTGGCTTTCTGGCCTTCCTGCTTGCATGACTTGGCCCTTGTCAATAACATGATAATCCACATATCATTTCATAATACTTATTTTATAGAACATTATTTTATAGAACAATATATTCTGAACTGGTCCATAAATATGCATAGAAACTGGATTTATTCAAAGTTAGAAAGTTATAAGGTTCATTTATAAGATGCTATAAAAAATATTAATATCTAAAATAGCAGACTTCATAAAATCATGATTGCTAAGGGTCACTCTTTCTGCTATAGTAAATACGTCGTAAAGTTAGCAGAGTAGAATTTTGTGCGTTAAGTGTCTTTGGAACGGGGAGTTGTCCAAGGGACGAAAAGTTAGTTCTTGCGGTACAAAATTCGCATCCCGCTGCTACTTAGGTAGGCTTTTACCTTCTCGTAGTAGCACTTTATTCTGACAAATACAACAAGAAGGAGGATAAAAGATGAATTTACACATTTTCAGGGAATCCATTCAACAAATTAAAAAAATCGAAACAATCGTTGTAAATGCCTTATTATTGGCCATGAATACCGTACTTGGAGCATTTTCAATTATGATTGGTGAATTTATTAGGATTGGATTTTCATTTTTGACACTGGCTACTGCAGGCATGTTATATGGCCCAGTCATTGGAGGACTTTTTGGCGGCATTGGTGACTTAATCAATTATATTGTCAGACCCAATGGTCCTTACTTTCCAGGATTCACCCTTAATAGTATTTTAACAGGTGTCATCTATGGTTTGTTTTTCTATCAGAAGAAAATCACGCTTAAGAGAACTATTTTAGCCAAGTTAATTATCACCATCTTTATTGATCTCATACTTACTACCAATTGGCTCTCCATACTATACGGTCAAGCCTTTATGGTACTTTTACCAATGAGGATCATTAAGTCAACGATTATGTTTTCAATCGATGTAGGCTTGTTATATTTAGTCTTAACAAGAATTAACCTGATAATACCAAAACTGATCAATCCAAATAAACGTTAAGATAAGCTCCCCCTATCTTAATAAAAGGCTGCCGCAAATTGTGGCAGCTTTTCTTATAGTATTTGATAACATATTCTGTTTTGTAGTCCTTTTAAAAACTAATATGTCAGCTTTTAAAAACTTGAAATAATGCAAAAAATCAATTATAATAAACGTTAAGTGAAGTAAATTGCTTTATTTTAGTAATGCAAAAAAGAAATGCTAACCTTAAGGAGGACAATAGATTGTCAACTAATGTATATGATATTTTATTAGAACGTGGTTTTATCGAACAAACTACCCACGAACAAGAGATCAAAGAATTATTAGGAAAGGAAAAAGTGACTTTTTATATAGGATTTGATGCTACTGCTGATAGTTTAACTGCAGGTCATTTCTTAACTGTGATGGCTATGATGCATATGCAGCAGGCAGGACACAAACCAATCGCCTTACTTGGTGGCGGAACCACTATGATTGGTGATCCTTCCGGTAAATCTGACATGAGATCCATTATGACGAAAGAAACCATACAACATAACGCGGATTGTTTTTATAAGCAGCTCTCTAAATTCATTGATTTCGATAATGACAATGCAATTATTGCAAACAATGCGGACTGGCTATTAAACTTAAATTATGTTGAATTTTTAAGAGAAGTTGGTGTTCATTTTTCCGTTAACAAAATGTTAACTGCAGACTGTTACAAACAAAGAATGGAAAAAGGTCTTACTTTCTTTGAATTTAACTATATGATCATGCAATCCTTCGACTTCTTAAAATTAAATCAATTATATAACTGTCAATTACAGTTAGGTGGTAATGATCAGTGGTCTAATATCCTTGGTGGTGTAGACTTAATTCGTAGAAAAGAGCAAAAACCTGCATTTGGTCTAACCTTTAAGTTGTTAACTACAAGCGAAGGCATTAAAATGGGTAAAACCATGAAGGGTGCTGTATGGCTAGATCCAAACAAAACTACACCTTATGAATTCTACCAATATTGGAGAAACATTGAAGATGTTAAAGTAGAAGAATGTTTAGGATTACTTACTTTCCTTCCTATGGATGAAGTTAGAAGACTTGGGGCCCTTGAAGGTGCACAAATCAATCAAGCAAAAGATGTACTTGCTTTTGAGATAACTAAAATAGTTCATGGTGAAGAAGAAGCCATTAAGGCAAGAGAAGCATCCAAATCCTTATTTGGTGGTGGCATGAAGTCTGAAGATATACCTACAACAATTTACACTGCAGAGCAATTTAAAGCAGGCATCGATTTAATCACTTTAATGATGGATGCTAAATTAGCAGCTTCTAGATCAGATGCTAGAAGAACCATTCAACAAGGTGGTGTTACTGTAAACGAAATAAAAGTTACAGAGTTTGATAAAGTATTTACAGAAAATGATTTTGATGCAGACGGAATGTTACTTGTTAAAAAAGGCAAGAAAGGCTATCATGCATTTAAATCTGAATAAATAAGTCGAGGAGGTATTTTATATGCCCTGGTGTCGCCAATGTAATGTGGAATATGTTGAAGGAAAGACAGAATGTATCGATTGTGGCTCAACTCTAGTAGATGATTTAGAAGAAGCCAAAGAACCGATTATATTCTTAGAAACTGAAAAAGAAATGTTCGCTAAAAAGTTCGTTGATTTTTTAATTTACTCAAAAGTTCCAAAAGCATCCTATGAATATAATGAGACAGATAACAAATGGGTTGTTCTAATTGACGAATCCGCTAAAAAGCAGGCTGTGAAACTTTACAATGTTTTTTATTCCATAGAAGCTACAGGTATTACAGAAGAGTCTATTTCTCATGTAGTAAAGGAGGCGGATGAGGATTCCACTTCTAATCATGAAGCAAAGGATCAGTACTCTACCATGTTTGATGAAGATGAATTAGAAAACATCATCGAAAGTAAAAAGCCAAGAGAATATATTCCTCCAGCTTATGTAAAAAAAGAGGATCAATTTACTGAATTAAAGTCTACTGCCAACACTTTTTTCTTTATTTCAATTGCCGGAATCATTATCTTGATTTTAAATGCATTAGAGGTCATCTCTTTATTCCAAGGGGCATTGACTTATATTGTAATGGGTGGTTTGTTCATAGCCTTTTTATATGTAGGTGTTACTACCTATACAAAGTCCAAAAAGATACAAAAAGAAATCACCTCTGAGACTGACTTAACTACTTCCATTGAAAAATGGTTAGACCAAAATGTCACCAAAGAAATCCTTGATTCTATAGATGAAGAAGAATCTAATGCAGAAATTAGTTTCTTTCAGAAGTTAGACCATATGAAGGAACTAATCCTTGAACAATTTGGTGATTTAGATGACGGCTACTTAGACCACTTGGTGGAAGAATACTATAATTCCCACTTTGAATCCCAGACTGAATCTTAATCCATCAAAAAATGGTTTTAATCACTTAAAAATATGTAGTTCTTAATCATAAAAAAATGTGTTGCAAACAGAGTTCTATCTCTTTTGCAACACATTTTTATTGTAATATGACAAATATCAGTTTGTAACTTCATATAGACCTTTTAAGACCCTTATATATTGGGGGACCAAATAGTTACCACAAACTACAAAAATATATCCTCTAACTCCTCTTTTGTTAAGGCATTGATAAAGACTTCCTGTGACTGTATAACAGAATCCGATAAGCTCTTCTTTTTTTGCTGCAGTTTATAAATCTTCTCTTCAATGGTACCTTTGGTTATCATCTTAATGACATGAACTGAATTCACTTGGCCAATACGATAGGCCCTATCTGTAGCCTGATCTTCTACTGCTGGATTCCACCATGGATCATAATGAATTACAGTATCTGCTCCAACTAAATTAAGCCCAGTACCGCCAGCCTTTAAGGATATTAAGAATACATCTCCTTCTCCCTGATTAAATCTTTTGACATAATCATTACGATCCTTCACCTTAGTTGAACCTTCTAGATAAAAAGTACCCACATTATTTTTCTTTAATTCCTTCTCAATAATAGAAAGCATGGAAGTAAATTGAGAAAAAACTAAAATTCTATGTCCATTGGCAATTGCATCTGCAATGATTTCCAACAAAAGTTCTAGTTTCCCGCTACCTCCTGTGTAATTATCAAGGAAAGTTCCAGGATGACAACAAATCTGTCTTAGTCTTGTAAGGACTGCAAGAATTTTAATCTTACTTTTTTCTAGCCCTTTTTCCTTAATTTCTTGATCAATTTCTGTTTTGGCATTTTCAATATATGCCATATAGACTTTACGTTGTTCTTCCTCCATATCCGTAAGCATTTTGGTTTCTACTTTATCTGGGAGTTCTAATAACACATCCTTTTTCATACGACGAAGAATAAATGGTAGAATTCGTTTATTTAAATCTTCTAATGTTCCTTCTTCCTCTCTCATAATCGGCTTTTCATATTGATTGACAAACTTTGAATGGCTAAATAAATAATCTGGCATGATAAAATCAAAAATAGACCATAATTCAGAGAGTGAATTCTCAATGGGTGTACCAGTTAACGCAAAACGGTGATTTGCTTCAATTAATTTTACTGATTTAGCATTCAAAGAATCTGCGTTTTTAATATATTGGGCCTCATCGATAAATACTGTATGAAATACTTTTTTTTGATAAACTGCAATATCTCTTCTAATCAATGGATAAGAAGTAATATATACAAAAGCTGTATCCCCTTCAATTAAGTCCTGTCTTTCCTTCGGATTTCCAGTAATAACAACACTGGTTACATCTGGCGCAAAGGTCTCTAATTCATCCTGCCAATTATAAATTAAGGAGGATGGGCATACAATTAAGAATTTATGCTCTTTGCTTAATTTTAGTACGGAGGAAATATATACAATCGTCTGAAGGGTTTTACCAAGACCCATGTCATCTGCCAAAATACCGCCCAAGTTATTGTTTGCAAGAGTTTTTAACCATTTATAACCCGTTACCTGATAAGGTCTAAGTTCTGCGTTAATATTAGCCGGCACTTCATATTCAGTTATACTAGGATTTAAGATACTATCCACTAGCTTATCAAAATCTTCGTTTCTTTCTAATTCAAACTCTTGTTCAGAAAGAACATTGTTAAGATAGATCGCTGAATTTTTAGATAATTTAAGAGCGTCTCCAGTCATTTCTTTACCCGAAACTCCCATATGGTTTAATATTTCCCAAACCTTTTTAATATTCTCTTCTTCTAAATTAACAAAATTTCCATCCTTTAATCGATAGAATTTTTTCTTCATGCGATAGGAACGGAATAAATCCTTTAACTCTTCTTTTGGTACATCATCATAATTCATATCCATTTCCAAAAGATTTAGTTCATTATTCACACGAAGTCCAGCTTTAAAGCTTCCTGGTGACTTAATATTAAACTTTTTAAAGTCATCCGAGTAATACAGTTCACATAATCCCATTAAATCTGTAATTCCAACGGTTAAAAATTGATAGATATCATCTTCACTTTTCATGACAAATACGTGACGTTTTAATTGAAATCCTAATTTCTCAAGGTAATCAATATAGGCATCTTCTTTGGCTGGCTGTCTAACTACTATAAATTCTTCAGAAGACAAGTTATCAAAGGCATTAAATTCATAATCAGCATATTGAAATTTAAGTTCTGCCTGAATACTATTTTTTACCTTATCTAAATACACCTTTGCACTGACATCAGCTGTAATAAATCGGTCTTTAATCTCCTTTGGCACTTGTAATTCCATGGTTTCGCTTATCTTAGGAAGTACAACTTCTAAAAATTTATTCTTATTATGTCCTTTAAATACCAAGGGTTCCTTGTGGGTACCAAGGTTATTATAAAAAGGTAAATAATTTCCTAGAAAACGCTTGCTAGGCCTATAAATACTATTGTCATAAAAGAGCAGTTCTCCTGCCTCAGTAATTGGTATCACATTTAATTTATCATTATAATCCATGACAATGGCATCTTCATCAAGGGTAAGATCATATTTAATAATGGGGTTACCCACTTTGTAATCAACTTCTTCATACCCCCGTCCATATAAATCAAGAGAGAAGTCTCCCACCTCTATAATGTCTAATAATCGCATTAACATAGTTTTAGAGATTAATATATTGGATTTGGCAAACATTTTTGAATTAAAAATCTTATCAATCGCATTTTGTACTTCATATATTTGAAGGAAGAAATCTAGTATTTTTTGAGATTGCTTATCAAATTTACTTTCTCCATGTATAAATTTAAATTCTTTACCATAAAAAATATTTTCCTTCGTCACAAAGTTTGACAGAAACTTTTTAACAGACTGTACTTTATAATAATGAGGATTACCTACCTTTATAGCGATTGCTGCAACGCCAGAATCTTGTCTCATAATACCTGGTATGGATATTGCCAGTTTAATATGATAGATTTCACCTTTCGTTAGTACCTCTTCATGGCTGTTGAAATAATTTAATATTTGATAAACAGTTTTTTCTGCTGGGTTCTCTGGTTCTTCAACGAGAGAACGCTCCACATAATTCAAAATAAAGAATAGTGCAGTAACTACATGCTTACATGCACCTTCCTCCTTTAAATGTTCAGAACAGTTACATTTATGTTCAAAGGATTCATCCTCAAAAACTTGTATTATTACCTGATATTCGAAGTTATCTTTCACCATTACACGATATTGTTTCTTCACATTTGACCAGGTTGCATTAATCACATGTCCGTCCTTATAATCCTGCAAACCTCTCGCATACACGATTTCATTTGCGGCTAAATTTCTTATTCCCATTCTGGATAAACGTATCATTAGGCTGACTCCTTTTACTTGTCCAATCTTAGCATCCTAATATTATACCACAAAAAGAGAAAAATTGTTAGGCTTTAACTATATTTTTTTACTTTTTTAGCTTTATTAGTAACATCTTTTGACATGGTAATAAGTCCCATCACCAAGCACGAACCCATACAAAAAAAAGATATCAAAGGTTTTAAGCAGTCCTCCTTCTCCACGAGGATCTCATTTAATCCCCAGATAAAAAAAAGTACTGCAATGAAAGCATACATACCTCCAAGTGCTAAATTTATATATTTAGATTTCAAATTTCTATCATTCGATGTTTTCATAAGCTTAC
The DNA here is from genome assembly GCA_047972335.1 of Anaerocolumna sp. Taxonomy (GTDB): domain Bacteria; phylum Bacillota; class Clostridia; order Lachnospirales; family Lachnospiraceae; genus Anaerocolumna. Next base: position 27,699 of record JBKEAO010000152.1, read on the forward strand.
TGTCTCCCTATAAAACGATACCGTTTACATATTAGACGAAAAAACAACGAAAAAAGTTTCATACTTTTCAATTTAAAGGATAAAAAATGAATATAATTCCTTCACCATCACCTAATTGAAGTATGAAACTTTTTTATAACTATTTTATTTTTACTATTTTTACTTTTATTCGCTTCGAAGTGCTTCTATTGCATTCTTTCTAGAAGCCATCTTAGCAGGAATATGGCCACCAATCACTGTTAAAATAGTACTTACAGTAACAAGTAAAACTGCATGTGTTAATTGAAGTGTAGCTACGTTTTCTAACTCTGTTAATTTAAATAACAGATCATTAATTGGAAATGTTGCAAGCCAAGAGATTGCCACACCTAACACACCTGAGAATACTCCTAGTATAAAGGTTTCAGCGTCAAATACTCTGGTAATATCTTTCTTCCTAGCACCAAGAGCTCTAAGAATTCCGATTTCCTTCGTACGTTCAAGAACGGAGGTGTAGGTGATAATTGATATCATAATTAAACTTACAACCAATGAGATAGCTGCAAAGGCAATTAATACAAGGGTTATACCATCCATGATACCGCCAGTCAAACTTGACATGGTAGCAGCAAGGTCAGTATATACAATTTTATCGTCCGTATCTTTACCTTCATTATAAGCATCTAAATAAGCTGTCACTGCATCTTTGTCTTCAAAGTTATCAGGATATACCATAATCATAAAAGGAGTTGAATTTCCACCTAAATAGGCCAAGAAGGAAGCCTTTGTTGCTTCATCCATATCCTCCATTGTAATCATGTTCTTATCTGATTCTTCTTGTGCTTTTACAATATCAGAATCTAATGCCCTTGCGATAATCTCCTCAGATAGTTCATCACTATAAGCGATTCCGTTGGCTAATAGTCCCATAGTAACATCTTCTTTTTGACGGACAATACCAGCTATTCTTACAGTAATGCTATCCGCTGCATCATACATAGCTTGGTAGTCATTACTTGGCAAATAAGAACCCATTTCAGTAGGAACATAAAAATCATTATTAGAAACAATCTTAAATTCAGTACCAATAATATCACTAAAATTAATACTTTCTTCATCTTCTGTATCAAATCCTAGATTTTTAAGTATATTGTAATCAAGCCTATTTCTTGAATCTACGATTAACACCAAATCTTTTGTAGATGCAGGGTACTCTCCTGCTAATAAATCGTAGTTTTTAACAAGGTAAGATTCTTCACCTTCTCTTAATTGCTTAGGATAAGAAGAAAGACTTCCACCACCCATGCTTCCCATACTTGAAGCACCCGAGCCAGAAGTTAGAGCGTTACTTAAGGACACTGGAATCACATTACCATCTACTTCTCTAACCATGTTCATATTAACCAATCTAGTATAACCAATGCTACCACATATCTCAGGATCAATCGCATTTAAATAATCAACGTAATCCTGGGTAAATTTATTCGTATGAATAATACTTGTTTCACTTGGATCGTAGAGAAATACTTCATTGGAATCTACGTATTCCTTGTTATGGGCCTCTTGTTGCATCTGCTTTAAGGTCTCTTCATCAAGACTTGTAGCTGACTGGGATATAATAATTGGGAATTCAGACATAGCATCCTTTTGAAACTCATCAATATGACTCTGAAAGCCCGTTGACAAACTAAGTATAATTGCAATGCCAATAATACCAATACTTGAAGCAAATGCAGTTAAAGTAGTCCTACCCATCTTAGTACGTATATTATTAAAGGATAGTCTTAGGGCTGTCAAAAAGCTCATACTTGTTTTCTTTAACTGAAATTCATCACCCTTTGGTCTTTCAATATGATGATTGGTATCAGAAATAATTTTACCATCTTGAAATTTTATAATACGGTCAGCATATTCTTGTGCAATTTCTGGATTATGAGTAACCATAATAACCAGGCGGTCCTTCGCAACTTCCTTGATCAAATTCATAATTTGAACGCTGGTGGTACTATCTAGTGCTCCAGTTGGTTCATCACAAAGCAATATTTCTGGATCATTAGCTAATGCTCTTGCTATAGCAACACGTTGCATCTGACCACCGGATAATTGATTTGGTTTTTTATGCAAATGCTCTTTTAGTCCAACTTGTTCTAATACTTCTAGTGCTCTCTTATGTTTTTCTTCTGTAGAAACACCACTTAAGGTCATTCCTAGTTCAACATTTGCAACAATACTTAAGTGCATAATTAAATTGTAACTTTGAAATACAAAACCAATGGAATTATTTCTATACGCATCCCAGTCTTTATCTTTAAAATCAACAGTACGTTTGCCTTTGATGACAAGATCACCAGAGTCATACCTATCCAAACCGCCAATAATATTTAAGCAGGTTGTTTTACCCGAGCCACTTGTACCTAAAATAGCAACAAATTCCTTTTGTCTAAAAGCTACACTAATGCCGTCTAAGGCTTTGGTTTCTATACCCCCTACTTCGTAGCTTCTTTTAATATTAACTAATTCTAACAACTAATGTTCCCTCCTATTCAACATATGGAAATCTTTTCATCTTAAATGATTATCCCATTTTTTTCACTTTTCTATTCTATCATCCAAGTAATATCTTGTTATTATACTAATTTCGTTCCTATAAGTCAAAAAAATTACTATAAACAATTATAAAAAAACGATAACCTTTTTAGGAAATCGTTTTAATATTTACTATTTACTATCTACCCATCCATAAATCTACTACCTTATCTATGCAAAATTTAAGGTCTATTTTTAATACTTCACCAGCTGTAAGTATAGGAAATTCTTGGATCAGCTCCCCATTTACATAATATTTCGCACTTCCAACCACAGTGTCTACTCCAATTGGAGCTTTTATTACAGTTGGTATTTTATATTCTACTTTCACTATATCATCTTTTTTCATCAATAATTCAATGCTTCCTTCATAATATAACTCTACAAAGTTTTCTTGCCCATTTTTTACAAATGCCGGCTCAAATTCTTTATCTGCATTAAAAATTTGTTTCTTCTCAAAGTTCTTTACACCATAGTCCATTAAAGCCGTAGTGTCTTTCCACTTATAACTCTTGTTTGGAGGCCATCCACTTCCTAAAACCACCGATATTAAAGTCTTATCTTTCCTTTTTACTGCACCAACAAAACAGTATCCTGCTTTATTCGTAAAACCAGTCTTAATTCCAATTGCACCATTATAAAGGGAAAGAAATCTATCCTTATTATTCACGGTAAACCCTCTGCCCTTGGTGAGTTCATTAAACTGCCAGGAAGATGTATTCGTAATCTCGATAAATTCCTTATTTTTAATTGCATAAGCAGCAATTTTAGCTAATTCTACAGCTGTAGTGTGATGATTTGTAGCATCCAATCCATTGGGTGTAACAAAATTTGTATGCTCACAACCTAATTCCTTGGCTTTCTTATTCATCATCTTTGCAAAACCTTCTACTGATCCACCAACATGCTCAGCAATGGCTACTGCCACATCATTATGTGATTCTAACATCAATGAATATAATAAATCCTTTAGTAGATATTGCTCACCTGATCTTACATTTAATTGTACATCTGGCATAGTTGCCGCATACTTAGAAATAGTTACCTTGTCACTAAGATTTCCATTTTCAAGCGCTATAATACAGGTCATGATTTTTGTGGTACTTGCCATAGCCACTTCTTTATAACCGTTTTTCTCATATAAAACACGGCCACTTTCTGCATCTGTAAGAACAGCTGCTCCTGCATAAAGATTTAAGGACTTGGTTTCTACTTCAGGCAGACTTTGGTCCTTCACTTGTTCTTCTTCACTTTTTTCCTTTTCCTTAGCCTGCTTTCTTTGTTCTAAGTAGTCTTCTACAGGAATTCTCCAGGTATTTAAGTTCGTTAAAAATAATTTATGCTGCGACATAGCTGTAAAATATAAAAAAATCAGCAAAATTAGTATGCCTGCAATTCTCTTATTCAGATTGTTAACATTCTTCATTTTTGCATCCTAAATATGTACTTGATTTAAGTTTATTTATTTTTATGAATATTATGCGTGTTAATTTATAAATTGGCCATAAGTCTGATTACTGTTTTTTTGCCAACTTGTACTCGTCATTAAACTGAAAATGAGCGCATTGAAAGTTAGACCCCCGAAGGAATCTTCCCATCTCATCTTCATCCAAATTGACCATGCAAGAATAATAACCATATTCTTCATCGTACTCATAGTTAGAGCAATATTCACAGTTAGTTGATTGATTCATTGTACCTCCAAAAATTTTAGATATAATATCTTTGTCAAAGAAGCATTTAATTTGTCGATATTATAATAACTAGGGACTATTAATCTTCCATTCTGATTACATATATGGAAGTTTCTAATGGGCTTACAACATGGATATTCTATTTTACAGAGATTTCTCCGCATATATTGGTTCCAAAGATACGTATTACTTCCTTGTAGGAATCTGTGTCATTTAGTATCCACATTAATTTGGTATAGATTGCTTCTGTTGTCATATCATTCGCTGATATAATCCCAATTTTGTTGGCACTAACTCCAACTTCATAAGTGTCCAAATTCACACCATCAAATACACATTGCGTGGCCATAATTACAGGTATTCCCATACTTACCAGTTCCTTTAGCTTATCCATAAGTAAAGTATTATCCACTGGCATACCACCAAGACCGAACCCTTCAATAATAACCCCCTGATAATTCCCATGGATTACATAATCTAATATTCCTGCATCCACACCAGGCACCATTTTTAGAAGAAATATCTTAGGCAGATTACTTGGTGTATCTTTAATATTTCTACTTTCATAACCCATATCTTTTTCAGATAAGTCCTTATATTCATCCGTAATGAATATCTTTCTATCCTTAATAAAACCAACATAAGGATAATTACAACTGATATAAGCATCCTTATTTAACGAACTTCTCTTATATGCTCTTGTACCATTGATTATTTTATCATGAAACACGACAAAAACTCCCCTGAATCGTTCATCAGCGGCAGTTATAATCGCACCTTTTAAATTCTTGGCACCATCACTGTCTTTAAATGCAATGGGAATTTGGGAACCTGTTAAAACAATCGGTTTATCAATACCTGCAAATAGATAAGACAGCATAGACGCACTATATGACATAGTGTCTGTCCCATGTAAGATAACAATCCCGTCATAGTTATTTATATGCTTTTGAATGGATTCCTTTACAATATACCAGTCTCCAGGAAATATATTGCTGCTATCTTTGTTAAAAATAGGTTCTATATCTATATGAAAATCACTACTCAGTGAAATAATTTTATCATAAAGAATGGAAGATATATCTGCTTCACCAGGTCTTAAACCCTCTGCAGTTTGTAAACTTACAATGGTACCACCAGTTGTAAGAATCAATATGCGCTTCATCATTGTTCCCCCCTAAAATTGCATCTAATATTTCAAATTAAAAACGTTCTCTAATTGTCATATTATATGCCTGGAGGACTGATTTTGCAAGTATAATTCATCAGTACACATATCTTAGTAACTATTTAGTCATGTCATGAGTTGAGATTGTGTATGTATTCTCATCTATAGGGCGTTTCCACATACTATCGTCCACTACTGGCGCGTTCTCTTTCGTAGCATTGTCACTTAGCAAGGTGTTTTCAGATTGTACTTGGCTGCCCTTTGTATTCTTTTCTTCATGAAGCCTAGATATGTTGTAATTTAATTTCTGGAGCAATACAATGATATGTCCAATTCCATAAATAACTGCACCTAATGATAACAGACTCAAAAAATTAGGTAGAATATATAAAATAATCTGATAAAAATTAAATAAACCAGAGCTCATTGAGTTATTAGAGTTGCTAGAGATCCAATTAAGATACACCATCGTTAATATAAGAAGTAAAGCAAGTCCCGCAATACCCGACGCAATTATTTTCATAATTTTTCCTGTATTAAATTTCATGTAAAATCCTCCAAGAATCCTGTAATTATACAAACTAATTATTTCTTATCATAATTATCTGCAAATTGATTGTATCATAATTACTATTTACTGTAAATAAAATTCCATATTTATTCCATTTTCTCTAAATAACCTATATCCAGTGTACGAAATGAAATTCCTTTTCGATTACCCTGATTATATCAATATACTATAATTCATTATCTTTTCATAAGTAATTCTTAATATTTCATCATCAGTCCTTAAAAGACTTTCTTAAATTTTCTGTTATAATATATAAAAGAGAATCCTTACTTAATACTGAATAAATCACAACTAGGAGACTTATCAGAATACAAGATATAATGATTCCCATTAAATTACCACCAGAAAAAGGAATGCAAAGTGACTCTATACGCCACATTGATATAAATATCCTTCCCAGAATAGATGGAGAGATCGATTATGAAAAAAATAACCTTACATAAACAAAACATACATAAAGGGGAGTTAATCCTTGTGAATAAGGAACACCCCATAAGAGAAAACCTTTATTACGATGACGCCCTCGTATCTGTAAATCTACTAAATACCGAGATTTTACTAGATTATGTAGCAGCCAAAGAATTTAATAATATTATTTCAAAACTAAATTGTGGAAATGACATCATAGCAGTCAGTGGTTATCGCTCTAAGGAATGCCATAACCAAGTTTATGAAGATAGCCTATTACAAAACGGTAAAAATTTCACTGATCATTATATTCCCAGAATAGAACAGAGTGAACACAGCACTGGTCTAGCCATAGATCTATCTGAAAACAATTCATACATAGGCGTTTTACGACCAGCCTTTTCAAAGAAAGGAATATGCTCTAAATTCCGTAAAATAGCTCCTTTATTCGGCTTTATAGAAAGGTATCCAAAGAATAAAGTTTCGATTACTGGTGTTAACCACGAGCCTTGGCATTATAGATATGTAGGGTATCCTCATTCTCTCATTATGGAGGAAATGGATTACACCATGGAGGAATATATCAGTTGTTTAAACTCCCATACACAAAATCGTTCCCTAAAATATAAAGATGATAAATATATATATGAAATATTCTCAGTACCTGTAAATGAAAATATTGAAGAGATTCAAATACCAGATAATACAACTTTTAAGCTCTCTGGTAATAACATTAATGGTATCATTATGACAACAAAAAAAGAATATGCATATTAAACCGATATTTCCAGGTATCTTCATCTTGAAACTAAGATAAACAACCGGATGACACAATCTTGTGCTATCCGGTTGTTTTCTTCATAACTTTTTTATGCTTCTTCATTACTCTTTGATTTTGCTTCATCATTGCTCTAAAGTTACTTCTTCATTATTCTTTAAGGCAACAGATAACATAAGTTTTACTCTGTTCATCTGATTCACATAGGATATTCCCGGATCATAATCAATAGGCATTATATTTACCCCAGGATACTTATCTTTTAAAGGCTTAAACATTCCTCTGCCAGTAATATGATTGGGTAGACAAGCGAGTGGTTGCACACATAAAATATTCGGCACTCCATTTTCGATGCAGTCCACCATCTCTGCTGTAATAAGCCATCCCTCTCCAGTCTGATTACCCAG
>JBKEAO010000044.1:0-4816 GCA_047972335.1 Anaerocolumna sp.
AAACAGAGATACTTCATATAGCAAATGATTATTTGGAAATACAATATTCTGTTGATATAGATTTTAGTAAATCAATCTGCCATTGTCTTTCTACCTCACCCATGCGCTAAGGTTTTTTCTCGTAAACTGCCTGAAGGTCTGAGGCTTCTTGCCCATAATATCCTCAAATGTATTTGTAGTCTTTTTCGCAGTGCCCAGACGAGTCATCATATACAGCATGCCCATCACTTTGGAATACTCCTTATCTAAACCGCGGACCTCTATCCAATATTTCTTTACAAAAGACGGTTTCGGATTTGCATAAGTAATTTTTCTTCCTATCTCCTCAGCGTCAATAAAGCTTGTCAACGCCCGTTTAACGTAAGCGCATAGAAGCAAGACATACCTCTCTTGTAACCATGCGTTTTTTGTACAAATCACAGGAGCTTGCTTCCTCTCTTACAGCTTTTTTTACAATAATTCACCTGCAAGGGATAATAGAACTCCGCTTTCTCTTATGTTAATTCTTGTTTCGGCTCAGAAATATAATACCCTTGTGAGTAAGTAACCCCTAAGCTTTCCACCTTTTGGAAAATATCTTCTTCTGCTACAAATTCTGCTACAACTTCCGCACCCATTCGTGTAGAGAAATCAATAATTATCTCAGTAATGTTTTTAGAATTTTCATTAAAACAAATATCTTTGATCAACGAACCATCTATCTTGATAATATCTATTTCAAGTTCTGTTAGATATTTGAAATTAGAATACCCCGTTCCAAAGTCATCAATGGCAATTTTCGCACCACATTCATGGACAAAATCAATAAATTCTTTTACTTCTGAGAAATTCTCGATGCCCTCTACTTCCACTATTTCAAAAATGGTTCTTTTTGCCACTTGGCTATTTTGTAACTTTTCACGAATTAAATTCATGGTTATATTATTTCTAATATCTTCCAACAATATATTAATCGATATTCTTGCATTTGTTTTTTCTATTTTTTCAAATGACTTCGAAAGGATGATTCTCGACAATTTGGGATACAGGTTCGCCTTGATTGCAATGTCCAAAAAGAAAAAAGGCGAAATGGCTTTTCCATCTTCATCAATCAGTCTCATCAATGCTTCATATTTATCAATTTTTTTACTTTCGTGATGATAAATTGGCTGGAAGTACGGAACTATGCGGTCATCCCGAATTGCCATATTCATCACTGTAATCCACTTTAAATTGTTTTCATATATTTTCTTTTTGTCTATCTCTTCAGAATACACTCGTAGCATGTCACCATTTTTCTTCGCCGTTTTCAATGCCATACTTGCTTTTTCAAAAATACGACCACCTTGTTGTGAAATTCCTATTTTTGAAATAACATAAATCTCCAATCCGATTTTTTCATCCACATATTTGAAATTAGATAGTTCATCTGAAATTTTGTTCATTACTTCAATAAATAAATTTGCATTTTCAATCGTTGGCGCAATTCCAAATACATCACTATTAACACGATATAAGCGTAAACGATATTTTTCTGTAATATTTTCTAATTTTTTACTATATTGTAATAAAATGTTATCTCCTACTTTATTACCATACAGCTCGTTTATTTCGTGGAATGAATAGATATCAACAAGAGCTAAGTTACGAATTATTTGTCTCTCGATATCATCCATCATTTTATTGCGATTATCAATATTCGTTAAAGAATCTGTATATAGTTGCCGGCTAAGTTCTAAAACCTTTTCATTGATAATATCTTTCAAATTACTATTCAAGTGGTCAAAATCTTTGTCAGCCCCTCTAATCACATCTAAAATTATTAAATGATCTTGCATATATGGTTTTGTTAAATCATCTGTTGTCTTCGTTTTAATAAAAACACGAGCTTCTTTTGATTCAGATAAAAGCAAAATATTGAAGTTATAAGGAGAATTCATTGTTTTCCCTTCAACAATTGCAGATTCTCCATCAGTAAATAATCCACAAACATCCATTGCATCGAAAAGAGGCCCCATCTCCTCGTCGAGTAATTCACTTAAGTATCTCTCTCTCATATAGCAGCTATAAACAAAAGCAGACTCAATTGGATACTGATTCATTCTCGCAAATAATTTATTAGCGCCTTCAAATAATTCCAGCACATTCCCATATCCAACACAAAGTTGATCTCCAACTTTTAAAATACTGTCTATTTTAATATACTTTCCATCAATAATTTTATGAATTACTAAAGGTTTATATATATTTTCCCCTTTCTTCATAAATGGCAAACTTGCTAATATATCAAAAGATTTTGGGTCATCTGATAATTCTTTTGAAGTGTATTCACCAATAATTTGAAGCGGTGTTTTTCCATCAATACCTTTTAGAATCTTCCCTTCAACTTCAGTAACAGTTAAATCAATTCCAATTTTTCTCCAACCACCATTTGCATCTACATTTGCGATTAAATCATCACTATTTAAAATAGCTAAAGTTACTCCATGTTTCACGATTTTCTCTTCTGTAAATACATATCCATCCCCATCTTTTGGAACAATGATACCCCCAGATATAATGATTTCAGGATGCTCTACTTTAATTCCCTCCAATAAATCATCATAAAATATCTCTGTCAAATCCAAGCTTGAAAATAAAAACATCACTTTACTATTGGATTGACATAATCGTTTAGATAATCTTCTACCCTGTTCAAACTCTTTGCCTATTTCTATTTCTTCAATGTGTGTAAAAACTTGAGTTTTTTCAAAAGTAGTAATTGAAATGACAGTTTCTTCACGAACGATTTTTTTGTCTGCAAATAAATTATTTTTTGCCAAACCTCCGACCATCTTTGCATTAGGTAACACTGTAAGGATATCTTCACGAATATTTGACATAGCCACCACATCATTAGTAGCACTGAACACCTGAATCATAATGTTAGGAGATTGAATATTATTTGTTAATACAAATTTTTCCAGACGCTCTCTGTTCTTATATATCGTATTATATGTTTTCACATTTCACCTCAACACTGTATATTGAATGGATAGAATAACGTTCTGTTTTGAAACATTTATCACTCATTATTCAACACCTGTTTCTTTATATTTTTTTTTATCCTCATACATAGAAGCATCTGCTTGAGCGCATACCATTTCAAAATCTTCTCCAGGTTTATATAAAGCACTTCCAAAAGAAGCTCTATATCTAGTCTTATCCAACTCATTTTTTGCGTCTAAAATAAATTCTTCAATATCTTTTTCACTTTTTTTTATCCCAATAATCAAAAATTCATCACCACCCACTCGGTAAACTCTATAATTATTTTTTGCAACATCAAGCAAAATATTTGATAGTGTAACTAAAGCGAGATCGCCTGCCGCATGACCTTCTATATCATTGAGAACTTTCAATTCATTCAAGTCGATATTAACCACTGCCATTGATTTACTAAGATTTTTCTCCGTGTCAATGTAAAATGTTCTTCTATTAAATAGCCCTGTCATCAGATCTATCTTATATGTTTGAACATACAAAAAAGTATAATAAACTATGCAAGAACAGCCAATCGCACCAGTAAGCAAATACTTCTTAGAATGAACTGTTTCAAAATATACAGAAACAAGACAAATTAATCCTATATATAAAATTGTTATTACTTCGCCCAAATTTATTACTTTAAATCTTCGTAAAGCATATACAACTAGAAAAAGCATAAAAAATATACATAAAATATGTGGCAAATAGCTCAAAGGTCCTCTATGAAATCCGTTATTCTCATCAAAATAAAACATTAAATGCGTAAATTGATTTGTCATTGCAATTATAGCCTCTAAAATTATTGGTAACCAAACATACCAAATTTGCTTTTTATTTCTAAGTAAAATACTAATAAATATCCCAATAGCAATAGGACGCAGAGTATAGCCTAACGCTGATGATAAATATCTCCATTCATTTAGATTTCCAAGTTGCGAAAAATATGTATCAGCAACATCTATCGCAAATAAAAAATATACACTTATTACCCCACCTTTAAACAGATGGTTTACCTTTTTGTTGAAAGTATTCCCTGTAAACACTAATATTGTGAAACCAATATTTAAATATATAGTAATAAAGTTACTCGCCAAAATATCCGACATAATTTCATGTTGCATTTAATTTTCACCACCTAAAGCCTTTATCTTTGAAAAAGTAATGGAATATCCGTTACTTGTATCGACCTTGCCACGATGAGGTATGATAGTTCCTCCAAAAGATATCCTTCTACCTTCCTCTTTATCCAAATCTGCATATACTTTTTACATTAAATTACATCCCAATCACAATAAATCAAAACTGAGCTAGGCAGATTAATCCAGCACAAGAATTTTAATTAACAGCTAAATTCGATATAGTAATTATACTTATCTTACAACAAATATATTAATCTTAGTATGTGACAACGTATTTGATATATACTTATACCGATTTTAATAATACTTAAATGCTTGAGGCTTCTGATTGATTATTTACCTCATAACGAAACCTAATAAAAGTCAATGTAAAGGTAGTCTTTGGACTATCCTTTCATTGACTTTTTATTTTTAATTAAATTTCACTATCTCATCTTTAATGTTTTGTGGAATATCATCAAAATAAAATGTTGGTTTTGATAAGTAATAGCCTTGTATATAGTCAATATCTAAATTTATAACCATCTCTAAGTCTTTTACCTCTTCTATCCCCTCAGCAACTATTTTTATTCCTTTTGAATGAGAGAAAGACACTATATTTCTTACTAACTCTTGTTTGTCTAAATTATTGTGAATGCCTTGTATTAATGCTAAATCTATTTTCAAAATAT